>JAAYQD010000349.1 GCA_012519465.1 Candidatus Cloacimonadota bacterium | reverse complement strand
TATGATAAAGCTGAGCACATAAAAGAGGCCATACCAGCGCACTTGCAGATCCATTCCAAAGAGGGTGAAGCTCACTATTTCGGGGTTGATGTTGTGAATCATCAGTCTTCCTTATTTAAGCGCTTATTTTGTAAGCTGATGCAGCTGGGAGACTATCTTCTCCACAGCTTCATCCAGATCGCCTTCAAACTTTTCCGTGAGTTTATCGTGGGTGGGAGTGAAGATCCTGAGCACCTGTGTGGGAGAGCCATTCAGCCCCACATCTTTTTCATCCACTTCCAGATCATCGGCATTCCACACTATCAGCTCTGCACTGCGGGCGTTGCGCTTGCCTCTGAGGGAGGGCAGGCGGGGGTTATTGATTTCCTTCACCACAGAGATCAGGCCGGGAAGCTTCATCTGCACGCGGTCATAACCATCTTCCATCAGCCTTTGCACTATCGCCTGTCCATCACCTATTTCCTCGATTTTGCGCACAAAACAGGTTTGCGGAATCTTCAAATGGGTGGCAATGCCAGGCCCCACCTGCGCCGTATCACCATCGATGGCCTGCTGTCCGGTGAGGATGAGGTCATAATCCCCAATCTTGCGGATGGCAGCCGCCAAGGTAAGAGAGGTGGCCCAAGTATCGGCTCCGGCAAAGCGCCTATCCGATAGCAGGATAATCTCATCCACTCCCAGGGACACAGCCTCGCGCAGGGTTTCCTCCACCTGGGGCGGACCCATGCTGATGGCAATCACCTTGCCGCCGTGGGCTTCTTTCAGCCTCACAGCCTCTTCCACTGCATAGGCGTCAAAAGGATTGAGGATGCTCTCCACCCCTTCGCGCACCAGCGTATTGGTAACGGGATCAATCTTGATCTCGGTGGTATTGGGCACTTGTTTGATGCAAACGATTAGCTTCATCGAAGAATCTCCTTATTGATAATACTGGCGGATGCTTTCCACTATGTATTCTTTTTGGGTGGAGGTGAGCTCCGGATAAATGGGGATGGAAAGCACCTTGCCCGCCATCTCTTCGCTGATGGGGAGGTCTGCCTTTTGATATCCCAGCTCCTTGAAACACTGTTGCAGATGCAGAGGCAGGGGATAATAGACGGCACAGGCTACGCCCTTATCCGTAAGGTGGTCTTTCAGCCCGTCGCGGTCTTCACACACCAGCGTGTATTGGTTATAAATACTCACGGCGCGGGGATCTATCCATGGGGTCTTAATTTGTTTGATATCAGCCAGATGCTGGTTGTAATAAGCGGCATTTGCCCGGCGGCCTTCGCTCCACTTTTCCAGATGGTCATATTTGATATTGAGGATGGCAGCTTGCATGGTATCCAGGCGGCTGTTGAAGCCCACACACTCGTGGAAATACTTGGGCTTTTCGCCATGCACGCGCAATTGACGCAGCATTGCAGCCAGCTTGTCATCATTGGTGAGACACATCCCTGCATCGCCCATGGCCCCCAGGTTTTTGCTGGGGAAAAAGCTAAGCGTGCCCACATCACCAAAGGAACAGCTCATCTTGCCTTCCCACGTACAGCCCACGCCCTGGGCGTTGTCTTCAATTACCGCCAGTCCGTGCTTGCGCGCTATTTCCATGATGGCGGTCATATCCGAACACTGTCCAAAGAGATGCACCGGCATGATGGCTTTGGTGCGGGGGGTAATGGCGGCTTCAATCAGCTCTGGATTGAGGTTGAAGGTACGCGGATCGATATCCACAAAACGGGGACGGGCATTGTTTCTCCAGATGGAAGACGCCGTGGCAAAGAAGGAAAACGGCGTGGTGATCACCTCGTCGTTATTGCCGATTCCCAGTGCCTTCACAGACAGCACCAGGGCATCGGTTCCTGAGGCACAGCCAATGGCATGGGCAATCCCCAGGCTGGAGGCAACCTTGTCTTCAAATTCCTTCACCTGAGGTCCCATTATATAGTGATGGCTTGCCAATACCTTGTCGATGGCAGCCTTGATATCTTCCATAATCGGCTCATACTGAGCGTTCAAATCAAGCATGGGGATTTTCATATATACTCCTGATAAATTCTAATATAGTATTGCCCGCAGGCTGAGGAAAATTGTGAGGATCTGGGACGCCAACAGCGCCACGTCCTTTACATCTGTCCAGGTATCCCTATCGGTCTTTTCTGGTACAAAGATCATATCTCCGGGCTGGAGCTGCAGCTTTTTGCTGGGCTTTACCCAGTTGCCGGCATGATCACGGATGATGCGCACTCCGTTTGCCTTACGGTTGTTTGTATAGCCTCCGGAGGCTGCAATATAATACTTCCAATCCTTGCCTTCCACATAGGGAACCAGCCCCGGATTCTTCACCTGTCCATTCACGGCTATCATATCAAAACGCTCTGGCACAAAGATATAGTCCCCATCGCTGAGGGTGGGATTTGATCTGTCGCCCTGGCTATCCCAGGTCTCTTGCAAATCTACACTGTATTTACCCTGCAATTGCCGCATATACGTGCGTATATAGCTGTATTCCAGGGGAGTCATTTGCGTGATTGTAAACTCCCGCAGGCGCAGGAGATCTGGAAACAGCTTTTCGCTGAATTGCCCGCTTATCAGCACGGCATTCACAAGGTCTCCCCTCTGGGTGGCTCCACCGCAAAGCTGCAACACATCCCACAGCCTGGTGTTTTCATCTATCAAAAAGTCTCCCGGCGTCTTCACCGCTCCGGAGATGGTCACCTTCCAGCCGCGTCTTTGTTCGCTGTCTTTGCCAATGATAATCCTATCCTTATCCTGCAGGACAAAGCTGGCTTGAAAAGGATCAGCCAGTTGGGAAATATCCTGGGTGATGGTCTCAAAATCAATGCCATTGGGCTGGTAACGGTAGATTAGCACCCGCTTTAGATCGGCTTCGGGAGTGTTGCCCTGACACAATGCCAGGATGTCTCCCAATCTATCGCCCTCCACAAAGTGATAGTCCCCCGGCAGATACACGCTGCCGCTCACGCTCACCTGCTTGTCCAAAGCCGGCACCCAAATCACATCTCCATCTTTGAGCAGGGGGTTTTGCTCCAGCTCTCCCAGGCGTGTAAACTTAAGCAAATCATATACTTGGCTTTGACCCTGCCGGGTGAGGCGCACCTCACGCAAGCCTTGATGATGGGTATATAAAGAGTCCTCATCGGCTGCCTTTTGCTCCAAGGGAGTGAGCAGCAAGGGGTTGTCGGGTTTGGGAAGCTTGCCCCGGCTTAGCTCCAGGGCATCGGAAAGGCGGGAAAAGACGCTGAGCTGATACACTCCCGGGTTGGCTACAAAGCCAGTTACGCTCACATTGATTGGCATCATCGCAGTGCTGCTGGGGTATTGCGCAGCCAATGCTATTGCCAGGCTCAAAAAGAGCAGTATCAATACTTTATTTTTCATAATGATGGATCATCCTGGTGATGATTTCGTCCAATACTTTTTGGGGTTTATAACCTATGTGTTCTTCGATTTTACTCAGATCGGGCACGCGGTTCATCATGTCCTCAAAGCCTTCTTCAAAAGCATCTTCATAGCTCATATAATCTATCCTGCTCTTGCTTTTGCACATCTTTTTCACCTTGTTTGCCAGGTCCTCGATGCTGATGGATTCTGTGGTGCCCACGTTGAATATCTCCCCGTCGCAATTGGGGTTTTCCATCAGTTTGATGAGGGCAGCCACCACATCAGATACATCGGCAAAGCAGCGCGTTTGCTTGCCACTGCCATAAACCACTATGGGCTGATCCAAGAGAGCGGCTTTGATGAATTTTGGCAACACCATGCCATACTGTCCGGTCTGGCGAGGTCCCACGGTATTAAAGCAACGCACGATCACCACCGGCAGCTTTTTCTCCCGATAATAAGCCAGTGCCATAAATTCATCGATGGCTTTGCTGCAGCTATATCCCCAACGACTGATGCTGGTGGGACCAAGGAGCCTGTCATCAAGCTCGTTAAAGGGCACGTTTTCGCTCTTGCCATAGATCTCGGAAGTGGAGGTAATCAGCACCTTTGCCTTGTGTTTGTTTGCCAATTCCAGGATGTTATCCGTGCCCACGATATTGGTTTTGAGGGAAAGC
>JAAYQD010000348.1 GCA_012519465.1 Candidatus Cloacimonadota bacterium | reverse complement strand
TGGGGGCAGAGACGATTAATTCCCTGGTATTTGAGGGATTGCGCACGCGCAGGACGGCGCCCTGGTCGGGTTCCTGATCCATCAGCAGGTTCAGGTTGGAGACGGGATCGGCGGCACGGTGGGTGCGTGTATCCAGATAACCAGCGCCAGAACCGGGATAGGTGATGAGGGCAGTTCCAACGGCGGAATAATCCGACTCCACCTCCGTGAGGGTACCGCTGGGCAGGGAGTTGAAGTGCCAATAGTGGATGATATCGGCTTCGTTGACTGCGTTTTCGGTAAACACCGCTTTCAGATAGAGGTCTTCTTGGGGAACCAAGCTCAGGATAGGCTCAGTTCCTTCGGCATCGCCCTCCCAATGGCTGAAAGTATAACCGGGAGCAGCCTTGGCTTCCACCTCGATGGGGATGTTGTGAAAATAGATGCCATCCCAAGGATAGGGCGCTTCGGGAATGCCGGGTGTGGCTTCACAGATATCGATGCTATTGATGCGCACTGTGCCCTGCAGGTCATTGTTTACATCCAGGGTGATGGTTACATCCGATGCGATGCCAAAACGGCTGCGAATGTGTTGCCGTTGATACTGCGGTCTGTCGTTTGCAAAAGTAATCATCAGATTAAAATAATTATTCCAGGAATTCCTTGAGGGGGCTTTCCAGCGTGCATAATTCTCAGCTACCTCAGGAGAGACAAGCGCCTGATTCTTCTGAATTATATCCACCATCCGTGAAGGTTGAAAGTGGCTGTTCATGAGGTCGGCAAAGCGATTGATGAAGGTGTTTTTAAAGTCCTCATTTTGCAAAAGAGGATTGATAAGTTTTGCGGATTGTGTGTCCCCGTTTAGAAAGAGTCTCAATGAATTGTCTTTGCTTGATTCAGCGGTAGGGTAAAATGCATAATCCATATCATACATCAGCCAGCGCCAGCGTCCGTCGTGCCCAAGGGGTGCGTTAGGAATATATGAATCCGTCCTTAGCCGCCAATATTTGATGTTGTTTTGGGGCCAATCGTGGTTACGACAGAATATCTGGGCTATATGGTAGTTTATAAAATTATCCATATCCATCAGTGTTTTTGCGTGTTCGTAATGTGTTGGATTGGAGAGATCGTGATCCAAGAAGTAAGACATCATCGCATAATAATGAATGCGGTCACCTTCCATTATGCCTGTGCGCAATTCCAAGAGGTCCAAGTTTTCAGCATCCACACCATAGACTCTGGCAAGATAGTGTTTGTCATACCTCTCCCCGATATTGTACAAACCCCAGTATTCCCCGTTGATAAAGAGCACTGAAGGTTGATAAGCCTGGGTGTCAAAATTGAGTTGGCTGCATATCTCTTGAATTGATGCATCCTTAATGAGAGTTCTATGATAATCGTTTCCAGAATTCCTTAGTATAAGGCGTTTGTAGGAATTATATGGTTGGTCTTTAAAGATGGAATGGTCCAGACTGCTGGTTCCATAGATATCACGAGCATAAATCAGCAGGGATTTTTTGCGGTATTTCCTGCTTAATCCACCATGAATACGAAATCCTATCCCCTGATTCAGCGCCGCAATGTTGCTTTCGGTTTCAAAGAATTCAATATGGGCAGGATACTCCCACAGCACACCTTGTCGCCTCCAATTGCCAATGTTTGCCGCGCTTCCAGTGGGGGATACGCTTGGATTATTTTGCCTCCAGGTATCAAAATCGATGCCGGCGGTAGATATTCCTTTTTCATAATCGAAAAAGAGGTCTTCCTGCACGCTGAGAGATATCACGGGGAATTGGTATTTATCGCGGCCTTCTGTAAACACAAAATACGTGTGTGAAACGGCAGTGCTGGCAATGGCACCGGGCTTGAATCCTTTGGCGCGCACCACCGTGCCTTTGCGGATTTTGGCAGAGGGAATATAAGTGGGATTAAAGTCATTTGTGGAAGACATTAGGCTCATTTTGTTTGCTTCCACGCTTCTGTCTTGAATAAACAGGGGAAGCTCGTAGAGCTGTGATTGATAACTGTTTTCCAGCAAAGGGGTGGGAGGATCAGACGCTTTGAGCTGATAGCTATTCTTGTATTGATAAGTTGTGCCGTTTAGGTTTCCCAAATCCGGTTCCGAACCGTCCAAGGTGTAAACAATTACAACCTCCGGATCAGGATGGCTTATTTCCAGCTGGAAGGCTTGAGTATAGAACCCGCCTGGCAGTGAAAAGACAGGAGGCGCCAGCAGCTCTTCATAATGTTGTGTCGTATTCAATGCCCCCGGCGTGGGCTCATCAAAAAAGAACCAGGGACCTGTACCATCGGGATAACGCCCCAGGGAAATATCCGTCTGCAACGCTGTGGCAGGCACAAAATCCGCCTGCTCTCCAGAGGGATGGGTGAGGTATAGTGCCTCACCACTGGCACTGATGCCAAAATTGGTATGCAGGGGCGCTCCAGCCACAGACCTGTCCTTTTTGGAACACCAAACCAGAATAAATTGATTCGGCTGCAAAGCCACATTGGGGAAAACCCAGCGGAAAGGCTCGGAAGCTTTATCCGATAAGCCCCATCCCTCCAAACTAACGGGCTCTTCGCTGAGGTTCCACAGTTCTACCCAGTCTTCAAAATCACCATCGCTATCGGCAATTGTGGTCTCATTGGAAGCCATGATTTCGTTTATACAGATACCAAAAACTGCCTTGTGAGACCGGATTGGCATCCTGCCTGTGTTTCCATAGGCAAAGGAAAGACTGAAAACCAAGCTGGCCACAAGCACGACCATTGACAGTATGTTCCTTTTCATTTTTTCCTCCATCAAATCTGTTTGGATTCGCGTTATACTCTTTGTGGCTCTGTTTATTATTTGAGCCGAAAGATACGATTAATTCTAAATTTTACAAAGCGTAATCTAAAGATCAAGTTATTCTACCTCTCTTTTTCTGTCCAGTTATTTTTTTACCCCCTAACCCCTAAGCCAGTCACCGCTGGCGCTCATACAATCATTCGTCATTAATTATTCATCACGAGCTACAGCAGGCCCTTTGTTTTGTCCCAAAAAAAGTTTCCATTGCGTGGTATTTGATCCACGCAATGGAAACTGTGTTAAATACTTGTTTTAATCAGGGACGTCTGATAGCCGCGGCCCTTCTGCTGGGGCTGTCGTCACGCTCTGCTATCACGATATAGAATCTCCTGTCATGAGGTGTGGGATCCAGATATTGGGTGCCGGGATAATCCACCGTTGTCAGGAGGTTTTCTGGACTGGGATGGAAGTAGGGTTCATCGCTACTGTAGATCAGGAATCTATCCACAGGTGTGGGGTAAGTCCACTCCAACAGGATGCCGCTGTCTTCCGGTGCCTGGTGGATGGAAAGGCCTGTCACAGGGGGCAGGCTGCTATCGGGACGCTGGACGATGATATCATCCAAACGCAATTGCGCCCGGGAGCTGCTGCCGCCGCTCACGTGGTAATATTTCCAAAGCAATTGTACATACTCATGTCCCATCAGGTATGATGGAAGCGGCAGGTTATCGAAGGGCTGGCTGTGCCCGTCGTTGTTGGTGAGGTATTCAAGCGGGCTGTCATTAATCAGGATATCGGTGAAATCGTCC
>JAAYQD010000347.1 GCA_012519465.1 Candidatus Cloacimonadota bacterium | reverse complement strand
CATTATTTGGGTTAAAGTCTATTTTAGTCAACCACGAAAAATACGAAAATACACGAAAGGGTATTGAACTATGAAGTACACGAATTACAAGGATATCACTAATTCAAAATAGGCATGGCATTGGCGAAGCCCCTGTCCACTGTTCACTGTTTACTGGCCCCTGCGCAAGCTCCGCTTGCGCCTGCCCCTTAGCCACCCTTGTACCACCCTTGTCTCACCCTTGTCCAGACAAAGGAGAGACAAGGGTGGTTAACGGGGAAGGAGTGTCTTAATAATCCTCATTGTTAAAACTGGAGTAATTGAACCAATCCTCCTGGCCCAAATGGTAGATATCCACAAAAGCCTTTTGCATATAGCTCCAAAATCCACGCTCATCATAATCGTAATAACGGTCTGTGCCTATTTGCTTGCCGTTTTGATCTACAAAGATGGCATAATCCCCAACCCTCACCAAGTATTTCCCGTCAGTCCAGGGAGCAATGCTGCCATACTTATCCGTCATGGGAATTATTTCCTTCCCTTCAAAATCAAGCACGCCGCATTTATCTTTGGCACGAACGGTGATGCCGGCGGGGAAGAGTGAGATTGCATCGTATTTGGGCTGCGCCATCACGTTGCCTTTGGTATCCGTCAAACCATAGGAATCCCCATCGTCAAAGACTGCCACGCCATTCATAAATGGGGCAATTTGATAAAATTCTTTATTGATACCGATTGCGATCTTGCCCGTGGTATCGATGGTGCCATGGTAACCGTTGCTATTGTCGCGGAATGTGGTGTATCCTTCCTGAAAGTCATCAAAATAATAGTATTTATCAGTCAGCTGGATCACTTCTTCGCCCTTGGTATCTATAAATCCGGTCTTGGTGCTGTATTCCGCATCTTGTGATACCAGTGCCCGCCCCTCGTGAAACGGCCTCACATAATCATACTTGAAGGGAATCACAAGAGTGCCGGATTTGTCTATAAAACCATATTTATCATTTTCATTTTTGACCCATGCCATACCTTCGCTAAAGATGGATGCAGCTGTAATCCGCGTGTTATCCAGCTTGTGAAGGGTAATTTTGGCATTGCCTTCGTGATCGATATATTGAATGATGCCGCCATCACCTTCGCCCTGGACCACGGCTGCCAATCCCTCGCTAAAAATGGACCCATCAAAATATGCAGTCCCAATTTTAAGCGGCTCTTTTCCTGCCTTGTAATACTCAAAACCCTCTTTGGTCAAGATAAAAAAGATACCTTCTGTTGCGGTCATTGGTCTGTGCTCCAAATCCTTATCCAAGATCAAGTTACCATCCATATCCATGAGATTCCAGGTGCCAGATTTTTCAGTCTGGACAGGAAAATATTTTGAAATACCGGGTTTTTCTTTGGAACAGCCCTGTGCGGTGTTCAACAGGGTAATTAGCAACACTGCCAAGATGACTCTGCGGAAGCTAAGCTTGGTTTTCATGGCTCTTACTCCTTTTGTTTCCTCATGCTTTGTTTAGAGATAATCAATAACACTTTACATTGCATTCCATCTATCTTTTTCCGTCAAGTTCAATTTTTATCCGGGCGAGCACTGAAACCTTAACATGCGCACCCACCTTCCTTCGAGCGATAGCGAACCTCTTAGCAAAGCGAGCCCTCTGTTTACTGGTCTCTTAACCAGCCGCTGGCTGGCGCTCTGTTTTTAGAGTTGACAGATAATTCTTTTATAAAAAACATGTAAAAAATATAAAAAGGATAGTGGAGAGTGCTGCAATGACTTTTAGCAATGGCGCAAAGATTGGTTTTGAAAAAAGGCTATATAAAGCGGCAGATGCCCTGCGCAGCAATATGGATGCCGCGGAATACAAGCATGTGGTATTAGGATTGCTATTTCTAAAATACATTTCAGATGCCTTTGAAGAGCAATACCAAAAGTTGGAAGCTGAAAAAGATGAAGGCGCCGACCCTGAAGACCCTGACGAGTACATGGCAAAAAACGTATTCTGGGTTCCCAAAGAAGCGCGTTGGCCACAGTTCAAGTCCAATGCCAAACAGCCACACATTGGCAAACTAATTGATGATGGGATGAGAGCCATTGAAAAGATTAATCCAGAATTGAAGAATGTTTTGCCCAAAGTTTATAATACTCCCGCACTTGATAAGCAACGCCTTGGGCAATTGATTGATCTGGTGGGCGATATCGGCTTGGGTGATAAAGAAAACCGCTCTAAAGATATTTTGGGCAGGGTGTATGAGTATTTCCTATCTGAATTTGCTAGTGCCGAGGGCAAACGCGGCGGACAGTTTTATACCCCGCAATGCGTTGTACGCCTATTGGTGGAAATGCTCTCCCCCTATCAGGGCAGGATTTTTGATCCCGCATGCGGCTCTGGCGGGATGTTTGTACAATCCGAACGCTTTGTGGAAGCCCATGGCGGCAAGCTTGGAGATATCAGCATCTATGGACAGGAATCAAACCATACCACCTGGCGTTTGGCAAAGATGAATCTGGCAATCAGGGGTATAGATGCAAACCTTGGTAAAGAGCATGCGGATAGCTTTCATAAAGACTTGCATCCCGATCTCAAGGCAGACTTTGTGTTGGCAAATCCACCCTTCAACGCTTCCGATTGGCAGGGAGAGCTGCTTAAGGATGACAAGCGATGGAAATATGGCACGCCTCCTGCATCAAATGCAAACTTCGCCTGGGTGCAACACTTTATTCATCATCTCGCCCCCAATGGAATAGCTGGTTTTGTGCTTGCCAATGGCTCCATGTCCACAACCACCATAGCCGAACTCGAAATCAGAAGGAATATCATCGAAGCAGACTTGGTGGATTGCATGGTTGCATTGCCGGGGCAACTCTTTTATTCCACCCAGATACCCGTCTGCCTCTGGTTTATCTCCCGCAACAAAAAAAACGGAAAATTTCGGGAACGGAGAGGACAAACCTTGTTTATAGACGCCAGAGAGCTGGGCACCTTGATTGATAGAGTGCACCGTGAATTGAGCGATGAAGAGATAAAAAAGATTGCCGATACTTACCATGCTTGGCGGGGTGATCCCCATGCCGGACGCTATGAGGATATCCCCGGCTTTTGTAAGACTGCCACAATGGAAGAGATTAGAGGGCATAATCACATTCTCACTCCGGGTAGATATGTTGGATTGGAAGAGTTGGAAGAAGATGACGAGCCTTTTCCTGAGAAGATGGATAGGCTGACTGCCATCTTAAAGGAACAAATGGATAAGAGTGACGAGCTAAATCATTTAATATGGGAAAACTTAAAGGATATCGGATATGGGGAATGAAATAACGGTTGGTGATTTCTGTCCCTTCATTTATGGAAAAGGACTGCCTGCAAGATTAAGAAACACTAGTGGTTCCATCCCTGTTTACGGATCAAATGGCATCATTGGGAAACATGATAAATCTTATACAAAGGGACCTACGGTAGTGATTGGACGCAAGGGCACTGTAGGCGCAATTCACTATTCACCAGTTCCTTGCTGGCCTATAGATACTACATTTTACATAGAGTATTCTGATCCGCTTGATGCCCGCTTTTCCTATTATTTATTACAAACCCTGGGGTTAGAACTAATGAATTCGGATAGTGCAGTTCCGGGTCTGAATCGAAATGCAGCACATTTACGAAGGATCCCTCTTCATAATAAGGCGTACAGACACTCAATCGCCTTCATTCTCGGTTCTTTAGACGACAAAATAGAACTTAATCTGCAGATAAACAAAACACTGGAAGATACTGCACAAGCCATTTTCAAAAACTGGTTCTCGGATTTTGATCCTGTTCATGCCAAGGCAGCAGGCAAGCAACCCATAGGGCTGAATCCAGAAATAGCGGCTTTGTTTCCCGATTCTTTTGTGGATTCAGAGCTGGGGCAGATTCCAAAAGGATGGAGTATCTCACGATTAGATGAGTATTTTAAGCTTACTATGGGACAATCACCACCAGGCAGGACTTATAATGAAGAAGGGCTTGGGATACCATTTTTCCAGGGTAGATCTGATTTTGGTTTTAGGTTCCCCAAGAAACGTGTTTTTTGCAGTGCACCTAAACGATTTGCGAATAAAGGGGACACGCTTGTTACGGTACGAGCCCCTGTAGGCGATATTAACATGGCATTAGAACTGTGTGCAATAGGTCGTGGGGTTGCATCTGTGAGACATAAAACGGGTAGTTCTATATTTACTTACTATACTATGAATCAACTTAGAAACAGCTTCACTCGCTTTGAAGCAGAAGGATCGGTTTTTGGCACTATCACAAAGACGGATTTCTTGAGTCTGCCAATAATTGCCCCTCCAATTCAGCTTATTGAAACCTATACAAGATTGTTTGGTGTTTTAGAAAACAGTATTGAGTGTAATGAATTACAGTCAATGACACTTATATCAATAAGAGATACTCTTCTCCCTAAACTAATCTCCGGCAACCTCAAGATCAGAGATGCAGAGAAGATTGTAGGAGGGTGTATATGATGATGAAACAACACCCAAAAAGACGTTTTGGTTCTATAACAAAAGAATTGATAACAAAATCTCGGGAAGCAGCATTAGCGGCTGTTCAAATATTTAACAGTCCCACGATAACTTTTAAGTCGGAAATATACATTGTTTTGATGAATATAGCTTGGACGTATCTATTACATGCGTACTATCGTAAAATGCGAATAGAATACAGATACTTCGATCAGAAAGCGAAAAGGCGCAAGTATCATACTACAAAATCTGGAGCTTATAAATACTGGGAGCTAGAGCGTTGTCTAAATGATAATAAATGCCCTCTTGATAAGGATTCGAAAAACAATCTGATGTTTCTGATTGGGATACGCCATGAAATTGAGCATAAAATGACTACAAGGATAGATGAATCGTTGAGTGCTAAATTCCAAGCTTGTTGTGTAAACTACAATGAGAGTATTAAAGGCTTGTTTGGTGATGACCATGGAATTGACAAGCATCTTGCGTTAAGCCTTCAATTTACAGCAATATCACAAGATCAATTAGATGCATTGCCAAAGTCTGATATAATGCCATTAAATATCAAGTCTTTTATTGACAATTTTGAGAAAGAGTTGTCTGACGCAGATTACAACAGCCCTAAGTATGCCTGTCGTTTTTGTTTTGAGCCTAAATTAGTAAACCATAAAGGTCAAGCTGACCGTGTAATTCAGTTCATTAGACCTGATTCTCCTTTAGCAGCTAATAAAGATATTACCTACGGAGTAATTAAGGAAAGCGAGAAAATGAAATATCGTCCTTCGGATATCGTCTCAATAATGAATAAACAGGGATACAAAAGGTTCAATATGAGTAAGCATACAAACTTGTGGAAAGAGAAAAACGGTAAAGATGTTAAACAAGGATATGGGGTTGAGGTTGCCGGAACTTGGTATTGGTATGAAGCTTGGGTTGATATTGTAAGGCAACACTGTGTTGAAAACGCAAAACAATATGGTAAGTCTAAATGAGAATAACTTTCACAGAATCCGAAATTGAGCAATCCGCATTGGCTTGGTTGGAAGACATTGGCTATACGGTTATTTCCGGTTTGGATATAGCGCCGGGTACGGTGTTTGCGGAGCGGGACGGCTATGATCAGGTGGTGTTGGTTAATCGTTTACAACAGGCTCTTTTGACTCTCAACCCTCAAATTCCTGGGGAGGCTATAGACGAGGCTTTACGCAAGCTGACCCTGCTTGATTCGCCTTCATTGATTACAAACAACCATACCTTGCACAGGTATCTGATTGAGGGTGTTCCTGTACAATATGCCCAGGAAGATGGAAGCTTCATGTGGGATAATGTTCAGGTATTCGATTTTGATAATCCAGAAAACAACAGTTTTTTGGCAATTAATCAATTTACCGTGGTAGAAAACAAGATTGAAAGAAGGCCGGATATTGTTCTTTTTGTCAACGGCTTGCCCTTGGTAGTGATAGAGCTTAAAAACGCTGCAGATCCTAAGGCGACGATTTGGACGGCATACAATCAGTTGCAGACCTATAAAGAGCAGATTCCTTCTTTATTCAATTATAATGCCGTGTTGATGGTTTCAGACGGATTACATGCCAGATTGGGTACTTTGACAGCCAGCAAAGAATGGTTTATGCCGTGGAGGACAATTGATGGCGAGAGCTTGGACGATAGCCAGCATACCCAGCTAAAGGTATTGTTAGAGGGGGTGTTTGATAAACAACGCTTTCTGGAGATGGTCAAGTATTTCATTGTTTTTGAAGATATCGGTGGCGGGGTTTTGGTTAAGAAGATGGCGGGATACCATCAGTTCCATGCGGTAAGGCATGCGATTGAATCTACCATAAAAGCGGCTGGACCAGAGGGGGACAAGCGTATTGGGGTGGTGTGGCATACCCAGGGTTCTGGCAAGAGCCTCACCATGGCATTCTTTGCAGGAAGGGTGGTATTGTGTAGGGAGCTGGAAAATCCAACCATTGTGGTGCTGACAGACCGCAACGATTTGGATGATCAACTGTTTGGCACCTTTTCCCGCTGTCATGAGCTTTTGAGGCAAAAACCATCTCAGGCGCAAGACAGAAGCCATCTCCGGGAATTGTTAAGAACCTCATCCGGTGGTATTGTCTTTACCACGGTACAAAAGTTTTTCCCCACAGAGGCGGAAAGGGCACATCCTCTGTTATCTGATAGAAAAAATGTGATCTTGATTGCAGATGAAGCCCATCGCAGCCAATATGATTTTATAGATGGCTTTGCCCGGCATATGCGGGATGCCTTGCCCAACGCATCTTTCATTGGCTTCACGGGCACTCCGATTGAATTTACCGATGCCAATACAAGGGCTGTTTTCGGGGATTATATCAGCATTTATGATATTGAACAAGCCGTGCAGGATGGTTCAACGGTGCCAATTTATTACGAAAGCCGTTTGGCAATGCTACAGCTTGATGACGTGTTAAAGCCCACAATTGATGATGAATTTGAAGAAGTGACAGAAGATGAGGAGCTGGATTATAAAGAACGGCTAAAGACGAAATGGGCAACCTTGGAATCCTTGGTGGGTTCAGAGCCGCGCATCAAAGAGGTGGCAAAAGACTTGATTCAACACTATGAAAAGCGTCAGGAAGCACTTACTGGCAAGGCGTTGATAGTGTGTATGAGTCGGCGTATCTGTGTGCAGCTATACAATGCCATTATCCAGTTGAAGCCAAATTGGCATGGTGATGAGGATTGCAAAGGTAAAATAAAAATCATCATGACTGGATCTGCCACAGACCCGGTGCCATGGCAACAGCATATCAGAAACAAAGCCAAAAGAGAAGAGCTTGGCAAAAGATTTAAGGATCCTGATGATCATTTTCAGATTGCCATTGTAAGAGATATGTGGCTCACTGGCTTTGACGTGCCTTGTTTGCATACGATGTATGTGGATAAGCCAATGCGGGGTCATGGACTAATGCAAGCCATTGCCAGAGTAAACAGGGTGTTCAAAGATAAACCGGGTGGCTTAATTGTGGATTATATCGGGCTAGTGGAGCACTTGAAGCGGGCTTTATCGGTTTATACAGAAAGTGGTGGGAAGGGCGATACTGCCATCGATCAAAACGAGGCGGTGGCATTCATGGTGTCCAAACATGAAGTGTGTTGTGATATGTTTCACGGTTTCGATAGGAGTATCTGGCTTACGGGTGATGCGCAGGAAAGGCTATCCCTTTTGCCCAAGGCTCAGGAGCATATTCTTTCGCAGGAAGATGGAAAGAATCGCTTTGTGAGGGCTGTGATAGAACTTACAAAGTCTTATGCGCTATCCGTTCCCCATCCAACAGCCCTCAAGTTAAGTGACGATGTGGCTTTCTTTCAAGCGGTCAAAGCCGCTTTGTTAAAGAACCAGCCAGATAAACAACTGGCACAAGACAAGCTGGAACATGTAATACGACAGTTGATTTCTAAGGCGATAGTAACAGAAGAAGTGTTAGATGTATTCTCTGCCGCAGGCATAAAAAAACCCAATATTTCCATCCTCTCGGATGAGTTTTTGGCGGATGTGAGGGGCATGGAGCACAAAAACTTGGCTGTTGAGCTATTGATAAAGCTTTTGGAAGGCGAAATCAGGCTGAGTGGTCGCAGGAATTTGGTGATGTCACGATCTTTTACAGAACTCTTGGAAAATGCCATTGCCTTGTATCACAATAGAACAATTGAGACCATACAGGTTATTGAAGAGCTGATCAAGATTGCCGTGGAATTACGAGAGCGAAGTAGCCGAGGAGAAAAGCTGGGATTAACGGAAGATGAGGTGGCTTTCTATGATGCTCTGGGCGTTAATGATAGTGCAGTGGCGATATTGGGGGATGACCAGCTGAAGATTATTGCTCAGGAAATAGCTAAGTCGGTAAGAAACAATGTTAAAATTGATTGGGCTATCCGAGAGAAC
Organism: Candidatus Cloacimonadota bacterium; assembly: GCA_012519465.1. Classification (GTDB taxonomy): domain Bacteria; phylum Cloacimonadota; class Cloacimonadia; order Cloacimonadales; family Cloacimonadaceae; genus UBA3900. Next base: position 4,917 of record JAAYQD010000347.1, on the reverse strand, counting down.
GTAAGAGCTGAGATGCGAGTGATAGTGAAACGTATTTTACGTAAATATGGATATCCACCAGATAAGCAAGCTCGGGCAACAGAATTGGTGCTGGAGCAGGCTGAACTAATATGTAGTAATGACTAAAATTCAATAGAAAAGGTAGGTTATATGGAAAACACTGTGGTAATCAGAAAGTTACATTTCCTTGATCGAATTAATAAGCAAATTGACGATCGGGATTTGACCAGTCGTAAAGGTATTGAGTATACTGATAGTATCATCGAGGAAACATTAAATCAGAAGAATACAAGAGAATTCCACACTCAAACTGACAGTTCAGTGCTAAAGCATATTGTTTCGATACTGAAAAATCGTTCAAATGATAACATCCAATCTACCTGTGGGACATTAGCGACTAGACTGATAGAAAAGGAGGCTATTAAGCAGCAGAAAATTGAGAATTTTCGAGAACTACAAAAAGGTGGGCTCTTTCAATCGCTGATTAAATATGATGAAGACCCAGTAAAGTCTTCATACTTGTTTGCCAAGATTGATTTTTCATCTGTAAGAGATGAGGTTAATTTTGAGTATCTTTGTAAATTACCTGATAAACATAAGGTCTTTAAATCGTGTGTATTTAATTTCAATGATTTAACGCTTGAGTCAGTGCAGATTTATGACAGTTCTTCTCAGATAGCTACTTATTGGTGGCAGGATTATTTTGAGTTGATGCCTATAGTAGATGACGAAATGAATACGAAGAATGTTTTATCTGAAACAAGATCAGTTATAAACCAAAACACTAAGTCTAAACATGCAGATCGTAAGGCCCTTTTTAATCGGGCAGCATTGTATATGGAACAGCATGAAACGTTTGTTCTTGATGAATATATTGCATCAATTTTTATGGGGGTATATTCCTCGTTATAAAGACCTGAAATTGGATGAATTGCGTAACAAGTTATCAGACGTCTTAAAAACGAGTGTTAAACGTATAGATCGTCAGTTTACAATACATATGGACACAGTAAAGAAGATGATAGTTGAAAAAAATGTAATTGTGAACGACAATATAGAGATCACTTTTAAAGGTTGTGTCGACGATCGCCCCGATTTAATAAAATCCTATATTGATGGCGCTGATAAGTACTTAAGAGTAAAAATTGCAGCTGAGTATAACGAACTATACGATAGGTTTAGGAGTAAAGATGCACAGATTGAATAAAATTGATGCTCTTTTAATAAGTCAAGGGTGCAAATCCATTTACCAAAATGAGACATTTGAAAGATATGAAAGAAGATACATAATACAACGACAGATCACGATATTGAAAGATGACCTTGATGAAATTATGGTTCCAAGTTCATTGGGTGTTATTACTTTAGGTTTAAAGAATACTGATTCAGACGAATTGTCCGAGTGTATTTCCAGTAACAAATCGTCTATAAGTGGTTTTCTAAATGATATGCCCGACAATCCAAGTGAAGTATTTGTGATGGTATCTAAACATTCTATTCCTAATAACTTAAACATCATTTGTGCTGTGGCATTTTCAGAGTATCTCCATAAGATTGAACCACTTTATTCATTAAAGACGATTAGTGATATACTACATAATGATAAACTGCTCCAAATTAGTGTTGGAGGGATTCTTATCACACGTATTGCTAGTGGAGTTAACGATATCTTTAGCAGACGAGAACTAATAGAGAAGAGAAATGATGGTTGTAGTTTTGAAAATGCGTATGAAGTTAGTCTAACGCCTGATGATTTTGCCAATCTTGAAGTAAGCAATAAAGGTCTTGGTGAAATATTTAATAGCTATAAAATTGTTTTATCAGCAATTTTTCTTTTGAATTACAGTAAGATAGATAAGACAGAAATAGTCGGGACGCTGTGTGGGTTAAAAAAGAAAGAAAAACAGAGACATTCTATTTATGAATTAAGCCCTCAAAATGAATTATATAGAATATATGAGTGGGTATATTGCAATAGAACTTTTTCTGAAAGTCTTGAGATTGCCAGGAACATAATGAGTCTTCATTTTATTGACGGTAACATATATAAATATGACACAGATACATTGCTCTCTATTAAATCTAATTTCAGTTTAGTATCCAGGCAATGTACGAAAGACTATCTTGAAACAAAGCACCAAATTGAGAACCAGATCATCACTACCAATAAAGCCATAAGAGATGTTGTCACCAGCTATCAATCTCAGCTTACTTCTTTAATGTTTATATTGTTAACATTGCTCTTTACTGTTATCATCACTGGGGTTATAAGTGATGGCAAGAAGGAGATATTCAGTACTGATATTGTTGTTGTGTTTTGGATGTTTTACTTTGTATTCCTTTTAACATTTATATTTCGAACTATTGGTGAAGGTGTTGCAGTTAAGAAACTTAGAGATGACCATATAAGTTTTCTTGATAGGTATAAGCATCTAATAGATACAGGAGAATTAGAAAATTATAGAACACAAGCCAATGATATTCGGTTTAGATTTTTCACTCTTTATCGCTGGTTTTGGATTATCTTTATTATCATATTCTCCGGCTTATTAGTCATGAAAACACCAAGTAATATCATTGAATTATTTCTTAAGTAATGAGGAATATCCAGATTACGCGATTTTTGGATATCAGTAATTATCCTACACCTCCAATGAGGTGGCGGGATTGTTGTATTCGCCCTTTACAAGTCTTATCCATCACTTCCAGAGCATCATAGCCGCTTGAAACACATATCTCCGCAAATGCTAACAGGGCGCTGGCCTAGGGCTAGCTTAGTGGACAGTGAACAGTGAGCAGGACGCTCGCTGGTCTCTGGCCTCTAAACCAGCGGCAGCAATATATGCCAGGAGTCAATAATGACCACTATTTTGCATCGGCATACAGCTCATTCGTTTGTGACTTTCTTGTTGAATGGCATTCTTGAAAAAATCCCGCGTTTCCCTATGTATTATAGAGGGAGCATTCGTGGAAGGCTCGCTACGCTCGCAGAGGTTAGAGGCCAGAGGCCGGAGGTTAGGGGGAGCTTCTTTATTCATCGCGAGCGCTTAGCGATCCCCTAAAGAGTCTCACCAGAAACGATAGTTCAGGTTAGTTTGGTGGGATTATCAAATCCTTATATTTTTTGATATAAAGTGCAGTAAAAAACTTTCTGGAGTGTAATACAGGTAAAAGCAAGAGGAGGATGTCATGAAAAATGCCAGCATCATCATTCGGCAAACCTCAGACAAGATGGCTTATGTCCCGCGCATCAATCCGTTGTGGATAGTCTTTATCACTCTTTTTATAAGTGTATTTCCTTTGGGGGCTTCCACATACAATTGGGGAGCCTTCCGGGTGCAAACCGAACCCAGCGGGGCTATTGTACGTGCTTTGGGTACGTTTGAATATCTGGGAGAATCGCCAACCGAGCCGTTTGCCTTCACCATGGATCGCTATATGGGCTACAATGGCTTTGCGGCGGGGCGATGGTTTGATTTGGAAATTTCCAAAGCGGGCTATCAAACCCAATATAGCCGTATTTTCGTGCCTTTCACGGAGAAATATGAGGATTTTGCCCAAAAAAGACCCAAGGTTTTTATGTTTACACTAAGGCCCCTGCCCACCTATAAACCTTATTACGTTCCTCCAGTATACCCGCCATATCCTTACTATCATCACAATCAACCGGGAAGCCCATATCATAAAAATACTGTGGAGATTACCAGCGATCCTCGGGGCGTCTCGGTTTATATTGATGGTGATTACTATGGGCAAACACCCTTAAAAGTTAATTTGTATTGGATATTGGGCGTAAACGGAGATAAAGTAGTGGTTTTTGAAAAATCCGGCTATGAAAGTAATCAAAAAATCCTGGGACCTTTCCAAAAGAATCTGCATGCCGTATTGCAACCCCGTGGGCAGAGGAGATATTAGATGGGGAGAGGCGGCTTCGCCGCAGGGGTTAGTGAGCTTGCTGCGCAAACAGAGGTTAGAGGCCAGAGACCAGAGGGCAGAGGTTAGGGGAGCTCGCTTCGCTCGCTGATATTATAATAACCACGAAAAGTACGAAAATACACGAAAGGGTTTTGAATCCCTAATTTCACTAACTCAAAATAGATTTGGGTTTTACGAATCCCTAACACCTTCTTTTACCACTAATTCAAAATAGACTTGGTATTAGCGAAGCCCCTAACCCCCTAAGCACGCTTGCGTGCGTTCTGGTCTCTGGCTTCTGGTCTCTGGCCCCTGGTCTCTAAACCAGCGGCAGCAATATATGCCTAAGGTCAATAATAACTACTATTTTGCATCGGCATACAGTCCATCCAGATATAGCCTTCCCGTTGAATGGCATTCTTAAAAATACCTCGCGTATCCCTATGTATTATAGAGGGAGCATTCTTTGGAGGGGTTGTTTTTAGCCGCCGTATCTGTTGGTGATATCCTCCAGGCCGGGGAGCTTTTGCACGCGGAAGTTGTCTGTACGCATACCAGGATCTGGCTCAAAATCGATTTGGTCTTTGAAGGCGATAAAGTATTCCTCGTTATCGCGGATATGCGAGAGCAGGTCTGGATGCACGCTGATGCGCAGGCGGGTGTTGCGGGTGAAGTATTCCGCGCGGGAGAGCCAGCGATGGATGCGCATGGTCATGGCATCACGGGAGATCACCCTGCCGCTGCCGTTGCAACGGGGGCAGGGATCAGAGAAATTGGCGATCAGGGTGGAGCGCATCCGTTTGCGGGTCACTTCCACCAATCCCAAATCTGTAAAGTTGTAGACCTTATTTTTGGCACGGTCTCGACGCAGGCCTTTTTTGAGCCTATCCAGCACCTCTTGTTTGTTGCCTTCGTTTATCATATCAATAAAATCGATGATAATCACGCCGCTGAGATCGCGGAGGCGGATTTGGCGGGCTGCCTCGGCTGCTGCTTCCAGGT
>JAAYQD010000346.1 GCA_012519465.1 Candidatus Cloacimonadota bacterium | reverse complement strand
TATTTATGGCATCCATTACCCTGGCGAAAAGTATGATCCCGAGATGAGTGAAGGAAACCTCTATATGGTGGGCATTATTCCCAATGATGCCGAAAAGCTACCGGAAGGTTTTGAGGTTTACAATTATCCAGGTGGTATCCATGCTGTATTTGAATACAAAGGTGCGATTGAAAAGATTGGTGATACCTACCAATATATTTACGGGGAATGGCTTACTTCTTCTGACTATAAGACTGAAGGAAGCCTCGTTTTTGAAAAATATGACGAGCGCTTCAAACATGGTTCTGAAGAATCCATCACGGAGATTTGGTTGCCTATCATAAAACCCTAAGCCCCAACCTCCTCAGCTCTATTCGTTCATCACGCCAGTGGCTTTCCAGCGTTTATGCACCCAAAACCACTGGGAGGGATATTGGTGTATAAAGCGCTCTATCACCTCATTAACCTCTTTTAAGAGAACGGGATAGAGGGATTCATCATCTTCCCAATCCGGGTGGTAGATAATGGGCTGGAAGGTGAATTCGGTGGTTCCATCCGGATTTAGTAGTGCAAAACCGGGCAGGATTGGCACTTTGTAGCGCAGAGACAGCTTTGCCACCCCCAACCAGTGCGAGGCGGGAAAGCCCAGGAAATCCATAATCAAGCCGCTTTTGCCGGCGTTCTGATCCATCAGGATAGCCACCATTTCATTCTTTCTGAATGCTGCTACAATATCGCGCAATCCACGCTTCATATCGATCATGCCCACACCATGTTTGCTGCGGATGGCATTGTTGAACTGGTCAAAATAGATATTACGCTGCTGGCGCACTATCACCGAGGTGGGCATTTCTTGCAGGGGAAACACCCTTGCCGCCTCCCAATTGCCCAGATGTGCCGTAGCCAAAATCACGCCCTTGCCATGGGAATATGCCTCATCCACATACTGGCGGTTTACCACCTTACAATTTTGGATAAATCTCTTTTCCGGTATCAGATAGATGGTGGCAATGCTGAGGCCCATATTGCGATAAAGCTGTTTGAGTGTCTTTCTGATCTGACTGTTTCACCAATCAGGATACACCTTGCGCATCTGTGTTTCCGCCACCTTGCGCCTTACCCCGATATGATAGCCGATCAAAACAAAAAGACCCTGGCTGATGGCTTTTGCCACGCGCCAGGGTAATAGTCTTAAGAACCCAACAACTGCCCTGATCAGGATATATTCAATCCTGTTTTGTATTTTCAGTAAAACTGAATTCTTTTTGGATGCCACTCTTTTACTGCTATTTCAATGCATCCAGTTTTCTTTGGATGATGCCTTTGCTTACCACGCCGATAATGCTATCCTGCAGCTCTCCGTCTTTGAAGAAAAGTAAAGTGGGAATGCTCATCACGTCGAACTGGCCTGCAAGCTCGGGGCAATCATCAACGTTTAATTTGCCAAAAGCCCCATCGCTGTTTTCCTTGGCAAGCTCTTGAATTACGGGGGCTATCATGCGGCATGGGGTGCACCAATCAGCCCAAAAATCCACCAGCGATACGCCTGAACCTATAAAGCCGGCAAAGCTCTTTGCATCGAGTTCTTTGATCATTGTCTCTCCTTTATATTTACCACCAATTTATATATGACGATAAAAGTGATTGCGGGAAACAAGTCAATGCTAATCCAGACATTTTTTGTTTCCCGCATATTGGACTGTGGAATAATATCCACGCCTTATAGATTCTCGATATTCTTGAGTGCTTTATGGGAGGTGGCAGGTGATACTCCCGCGGAAGATAGATATGCCTTCAGCGGAGAGCCGGTGGGCTGTCCCGTGGCATCTTCCCTATACAAATCCACCATCAGATGGGCTCCAACGGGGTCACCTTCTTCCAAGCCCAAGTTCATGGCAGGTATGCTGTATAACCAAGCCAAGCCAATGGCAGCGGTGCCTTGGGGATCCACCACATTCTTGCGGGTGGAGCCCAGAGCCAGGCGTTTGGCATGGCTGAGGTTAGGCGAATTGATGCTGGAGGTGATGCTGCCCAGTCTTTTGCCATCGAGATACACGCCACGCTGGCTGGCAATTCCTTCAGAGATACAGATGACAAGCCCTTTCTGGGTGCCGGCTGCAAGCTCTTTCTGCAGGGCTTCTTTGCCCACAAACCACGGCTTTTCCATATCCACCGCAGCATCAAAGAGCGGGGCGTTGATGGGGGTATGCTGGGGATCGTATTCGCTGCCCATCAAAGGCAGGCCCACGGCTCCTGCGGAGATGCGGTTTTCATCACGTCCGCCCAGGCCTACCAGGAGGCCACCCCATTCCAATGCCAAGCTCAATATATTCTTAAAATCCTCTGCGGCTTTGGCAGCGGGCAAATAGCATTCCCAGCCCCAGCGGTTGGTGTAGCCAGTGCGGCTGAAATAGTATTTGTGCCCATCCAGCTCAACCTCATTGAAGGTAAAAAAGCTCATGTTCTTTTCCGGGTTGTTGCGGTTTTTGAGGACATCCGCTCCAAAGACTTCTTTGATGAGCTTGAGAGAGAGAGGACCCTGGATATCCACCTTTACCAGATCATTGGAGATATCCTCTGCCCAAATCTCTTCTCCATCACGCTTCTGACGCATCACCCTATCGATATCGGCAATCAGTTCTTGTTTTACGCCGTTTATCTCCACGGTAGCGGTGATATCGTGTCCGGCATTGATGACCATGATAAATTCCGTATCTGATGCGCGCATCATGATCATATCATCCTCCACGCCACCGGAATCGTTGAGCAGCAAAGTGTATTTGCAGGCGCCCACTTTCATTTGACTGATATTGCCGGCAAGAGCCCTATCCAACACGGCTCCTGCATCGCGTCCCCAAAAGCGGATTTGTGCCATGTGGTCGATATTATAAATCGCCACCTTGTTTACTGCGGCAGCTTCATCCAATACAGAGGTGAGGTAATTCACCGCCATATCGTAATGCCCAAAATTGCTGCGTTTGATGGGGGCGAGTGGAATGCCCTTGTGCTCTGCCAACAGGGGCAGATACCAGTTTTCTTCCAGCTCGTACAAAAAGGTTTTGCGCGGCTGGTGCGGGTACTCAAAGCCGAATTTTTCCATTTTGTTTTTCTCCTTATATATTCTTTAGATATCTATATAGTTTATCTTGCCATCCACCATGGTGAAGTGGCTTTTCGCTTGTAAAAAGAATTCAGGGGGCTGCCCACACCAATCATTGATGGCAATGATATCGGCAGCTTTGCCCACTTCCAGGCTCCCCCTCCAATCCTGACTGCCAGAGCCCAGCGCAGCACCATGGGTGTAAGCCCACAGAGCCTTATTCACACTGAGAGCCTGATGGGGCAGGAAGGCAGGCAAAGAGGGATCAAGGTATGAACGCCGGGTAATGGCGGTATATATTCCCAAAAAAGGATTGATTGATTCTATGGGGGCATCCGAACCAAAACTGAAGGGAATGCCACATTTATCCAGATCTGCCCAGCGATAACAGCGATGTTTGGTATCTCTCCAATGCTTTTGGATGAGCGGAATATCCGCTGCCATATGTACGGGCTGTAAAGAGCAGTGAATACCGCTTTGTTCCAGCATGGCCAGATCGTATGGCGCGATGGCCTGCAGGTGTTCTATACGATGCAACAGCCTTTTATTAGATGCAGTTAGCCTTGCATTATTCAGGTGTTTTATAGCCAGGTGAGTGGCATAATCGCCGATGGCATGGATGGTACAGGCTATATCAGCACTTGATGCCTTGTGGATGATAGATGCCAAATCTTCCTCTGTTAGCCGCAAGACACCGTAATTATCCTCTTCCCCGGTATAAGGCTGCAGCATTGCCGCAGTGCGTGAACCCAGGGCTCCATCCAAAAAGAGCTTTACCCCACCAATGATAAAAGAACCCTGCTCCTGGTAGGATTTGACCTTGTTTTCTATCATCAAATCCAAATCCTGCAAGGGGAAGTGCCAGACAAGGCGGAAGCTCTCTCCTTCAGCCTGCAAAGCTTTTAATACATTGGCACTGTAGGATTCTTCCATGGTGTGAAAACCGCCGATGCCCAGGCTGTAGATATGGGATAGCTGGCTGCGCATTGCTTTGGCAAGTTCTGCATCCGATGGCTGGGAAATATAGCGCTGCAGATGCAGGGTGGCGTCTTCGTAAATAATTCCCGTTGCCAAGCCATTGCCATCGCGTGGCACCTCATCCTGGGCAAAGCCGCTCTGGCTGGCATCCAAAAGACCGCTTATCTTCAGGGCAAGGGTATTGCACCAGCGGGCATGATAGTCTTTATTGAAGATAGCAGCCGGCACATCCGGGAAAAGCTGATCCAACAGGGTTCTATCCAACATTTGCGGATGATCCAGCAGGTTGGCATCCCAACCATCGCCCAATATCCACTTGGGCAGAGGATCATTTATTTCCCTAAACTTCATGGCGGCATCTTGAATCTGCCAAACTTGTGTGCAGCCGGATAGATTGAGCTGGAATCTGCGCTTGGCAAGCTCTGCAAAGTGAGTATGACTATCACAAAATGCAGGCAATAGCACCCTGCCATCCAGATCTATCACTTCCGCAGTGGATTTGGCTGCCTGGCGGCATTGAGACATATCCCCTATCGCTGAGATAATCTTATCTTGAACGAGGATGGAATCCGCCTTGGCAAAGCCCAAGCATGCATCAGTCAGAGGCAAAATATGGGCATTAGTGAGGATATAGGGCTTCATGAATTACCTGTAGTCCAGATAGCAGCGGTTGGTCTTCCATGCCATAATTGATGCGGATCATGCCTCGTGTGGCAGCACCAAATGCAGAGCCGGGAGCCACCAATACTCCTCTGCCTGCCAGCTCTGTGGCAAAGGCAAAATCATCTTCCGGACAGCGTATGAGCAGATAGGGTGTGGCATCCGGCATCAAAATATCTTTCATCAAAAAGTGAGTATTCAAATAGCTGAGAGCTGCACCCCGGCTTGCCAAGAGCCGGATAAAGACATCGTTGGCAACCTTGCTGCCGGCAGAGCCCAGGGCATATACGGCAAGCTTTTGCGAGAGCCATGCGCTGCAGGTGGAAAGGTATTGTTTGGCTTTGGTGATGGTGGCTGCCATACTCTGGGGAACTACAGTCCAGCCCAAACGCCAGCCGGTCATCAAATGGCTTTTGGATAATCCGCTCACCACAAAGAGGCGCTCCACCTTCTCCATCAGGGAGGCGGGGGTGCCGGCAAAGACCAGGTCTTTATAGATTTCATCCACCACCACGGTGATGCCCAGGGAATTACATATTTCGCCTAATTGGATGGCATCAGCTTCTTTGAGATAATAACCGCAGGGGTTGTTTGGGGAGCTGAGAACAAGGGCATTTACGCCCATGGAAAGCCGCTGTTGCCACAAATCCCAGGGGATGCTCTTGAGGTCTTTTGAGTATGGCAATCTTACTATCTGGACATCCAGAATATGGGCTATGCTGGAGTAGGCTGGAAAATCAGGATCAGGGATGGCTATTGTATCACCGGGATTGAGAAAAGAGAAGAGGCTGAGAAAGAGAGCTTCCTGGGCTCCGTTTGTGATGCAAACCTGCTGTGGGGATACCTCGTATTTGGCAGCAACCAGTTCCCGCAGTTCAGGTAAACCGGCATTGGGTGTGTAACCCGGTGCGGCATCCGGCATCGAATCGCACACATAGTCCTTTAATTCTTGGGGAAAGGGATATTTCAGCTCTCCCAAAGAAAGGTTGATGGCAT
>JAAYQD010000345.1 GCA_012519465.1 Candidatus Cloacimonadota bacterium | reverse complement strand
GATCCAGAAAAAGAACGAGCTGCAGATGCTGTATCAAAAGAAGAAAGCAGAAGGCATAGTGTTTGACATCAATGCCATCATGCGCATCATCCCCCATCGTTATCCCTTCCTGCTGGTGGATAAGATCATCGATTTTGTACCCAATGAATCCATCACCGGCATCAAGAATGTGACGATGAATGAGCCTTTCTTCCAAGGGCACTTCCCCGGTCACCCCATCATGCCCGGCGTATTGATACTGGAGGCCATGGCACAGGCGGGAGGCATCATGCTGCTCAATCAGCTGGATAACCCGGAGGATTATGTGGCATACTTTGCTTCGATAGATAACGTCAAATTCCGCAAGCCTGTACTCCCGGGAGACACCCTGCGCTTTGAGATGAAAGTGATATCGCTCAGGCGTTCGCTCTCCAAGATGCATGGCGAAGCCTATGTGGATAACGAAAAGGTGGCGGAAGGAGACTTTATGGCAATGGTACAGGAAAAGAACAAATGAGCAATATCCATCCCACAGCCATCATCCATCCCGGTGCCCAGATAGGCAAGGATTGCACCATTGGTCCCCACTGCGTGATTGGCTCCCAGGTGAAGATGGGAGACCGCAACGAGCTGGCGCCTTTTGTGATCATCGATGGAGATACCACCATTGGTGATGACAACCGCATCTTTAGCTTTGCCGTATTGGGAACCGAACCCCAAGACCTCAAGTTCAGCGGAGAACCCACCCGCCTCAGAGTGGGCTCCCGCAATAGAATCCGTGAATTTGTAACCCTCAACACTTCCACAGATATGCAGGAAGACACGGTGGTGGGAGACGATAACCTCCTGATGGAATACGTGCATGTGGCCCATAATTGCCGCGTGGGCAACGGCTGTGTGATAGCCAATGTGGTGCAGCTTGCCGGCCATGTGGTGGTGTATGATCATGCCATCATCGGCGGCGCCACGGGCGTGCATCAGTTTGTGCATATCGGCACCCACAGCTTTGTGGGCGGAGCCTCTGCCATCAAAAAGGATATCGCCCCCTACACCCGCGGCCAGGGTAATCCCTACCGCACAGTGGGGCTGAATAGCGTGGGCTTGATGCGCAAAGGCTATTCCAGCGAAACAGTGGAAGCCATCAAACAGATTTACAACCTATTCTACCGCAAGGGACTCAATACCACCCAGGCATTGGCTGCCGCTGATGCCATCCCTGATCTCTTGCCCGAACAGCGTAACTTTATTGAATTTGTAAGAAGCAGTGATAGAGGGCTATCCACCTGAATATAAAACCATTTACCATACCCAGGGAGCTTATTTATGGAAAATAGGATATATGAATACCTCAGCGTATTCATCATGTCCTGGCTGTTGGTTTACGGGCTCACGCCCTTCATCATGAAGCTGGCGCGTGCCATTAACCTTGTGGATAAACCCAATGTCCGCAAAGACCACCCCAAAATCACCCCCTTGATGGGAGGCGTGAGCGTGTTCGTCGGGTTTTTCCTCTTGTGTCTTTATGATGTGGCAATCTCTCCCGGACGCTTTTTCGATGCGCCCATGCTGGGCTATCTGGCGGGTTCACTGCTGATTATGCTGATTGGACTCTTTGATGACAAATGTGCGATGTCGCCCCTGATCAAGATGTTTGGACAGATTATCGTGAGCCTCATCTTCATCTTCAGCAATTTCAGCCTGCAAGAGCTGAACCTAATGTTTGGCTGGATGTATATCTCCGTGCCGCTGATGGTGTTTTGGATGGTGGGGTTGATGAACGCACTTAACTTTTTGGACAATATGGACGGCATCCTCAGCGGTATGGCAGGGATACTGGGCTTGGGTTTCTTTGCTTTCAGCCTCACCAGCACCACCCAGACCAATCAGGATGCAATGGCTCTGATTGGGCTGATTTCGCTCAGCTTTGCCGGCTCCGCATTCGGCTTTTTGCCATACAATTTCAACCCTGCCCGCATCTTTTTGGGTGATGCCGGCTCCATGTTTATCGGATACTTCCTCTCTTCAATGGGTATCCTGATGGCGCGCATGGCGGGCAATAGATACAATGACAAGATGTTTTTCCTGATGCCGGTGCTCCTCTTGAGCTATGCCATCTTTGATATCGCCTTGGTGAGCTATACCCGCAAAAGGGATGGCCGCCACGTGATGCAGGGTGGGCAAGACCATTCCACCCACCGCATCCGCAACGCCCTGGGCTCCGTGAAGGTGACGGCGATGATTGTCTACAGCCTCAATGTATTGATAGTACTCACCTCTATCATCATCTTTATTATCGGTTCACGAGAGCTGCTTTTGATTACGGCAGTGTTCTTTTTGGCGTTCTTCCTTTTCTTTGGACGCAAGCTGGATCAGGTGCCCGTGGTGATACCGGAAAACCAAAAGAAAAACAGAGGCAAGGGCTCGTGCAATTCATAATCTTGGGTGCCTCTCCCGGATTGCCCCAATTGAACAAACACCTCAGCAGCCTGTATGTGCATCACCAGGGCAAGCATCTGCTCTTTGATTGCGGAGAAGGCTGCAGCCACCAGCTTTTGCGGTATTCCCTGGATAAAGACTTGCTGGATGCCATCATTATCAGCCACTATCATCCCGATCACTTTTCCGGCATCTTTATGCTGATCCAGATGCTTTATCTGCAGCAGCGGCAAAAGACCTTGCATCTCTATCTGCCGGAGCGTGAGGATGATTTTGAGGCGCTGCTACATTTGCAATACACCTTTCGCCAGAGGCTCAGCTATCGCCTGGTGATCCATCCCATGGAGGATTTGCCTCTACATCACCCACAAATCAAGATCCAAAGCACAAACCACCTGCATGGCTATAGCCAGATTATACAGGATTTGCAGCTTTCCAACACAATGCGATCCTGGGCTTTCCAGATAGGGGAATCCCCCCGCAGCCTGGTGTATACATCTGATATCCAACAGACAGATTGCATCACCTCGTTTTTGGATTGCCATACCATTATCATCGATGCCCTGCACACTGAGGCATCCCAAATCACCTCTCTGGCAGAGCTTCCCATCCCCAGAGTGATCCTGACCCACGGCAGCTCTGAAGAGCTATCCGAGTGGATGACAAACCATGCTCCTGGCAGCTTTGAATTTGCCGAAGAGGGCAAGCACTATTATATCAATGACAAAGATTAGATACCTTATTTTACTTGGCATCCTGATGCTATTGGGCGCATGTGAAATGAATCACCTGCGCAGCGTGGAAGAGCATTATGAAAAAGGGCGCTATGCCGCCGCCATCCAAGAGACCGATGAGATGATTCTCAAGACCAAAAACCGCGCTTTGGTTACCCGTGCCGAACTGGTGAGATCAAACAGCTATCATCAATTGGGCTTGATCTCCCAGGAACGCTCCACCGATCTTGCCATCCGCTTTTTCAAGCTTGCCAATTCTCCCGCTGCTGATAAAGACCTTGCCAAAATCTACAAAGCCCGGCTGATGGAAGCCGCATTAACAGATGATTATGAGACCCAGCTGGAGTATATCAGCGCCATTTTGAGGGAAATGCCGGATTCTGAGCTGGTTCCGGAAATGGTGCAGCGGCGCATCAATATCTATCTGGATAGATTGGGTGAAGCCGATCTGGCTTGGCAGGATTATATGCTGCTCTTTGATGGCTATGAAGGGAACGCCCATGAAACCGTAGCCCGCAAGACCATTCAGCGCATCGTGCCAAACAAAATCGCCTATGGAAAGCGTCTTTCTGAGGCAAAATACTATAACGATGCCCTCGCCATTTATTTTGAACTGGCAAAATATCCAGTAATTGCCAGTGATGAGATCAACGAGATTATTGGCAACACCTACAAGGCGCAGGCGGAAGACTTTTTGGAGACGGGAAACTATTCTGAAGCCGATAGATTCCTGCGCATAGCCCTGCAATATGTGCCTCACCAACGCCCCCAAATTGAAGCCCGTTTGAAAGGGATAGTGGATTTCTTTATCACCCAAGGGGATAACCACGTAAGACAGCGCAATTATGAACAAGCCGCCGAGAGCTACCAGCGTGTATTCGAAATAATTCCAGATTATAAGCCGGCTTTGGATGCCATCCAGCGGATGCAGACAGCCCAGGATAATATTGCCCGTGCAGCCCAGCTTTTTGCCCAGGCAGAACGCGCAGAAGCCACCGGCAAAGTGGCGGATGCCCTGAAGCTGTATCAACAGGCAAATGCTTTGGATAGCAACCAGGAGACCCGCAACCGCATCGCAATCTGTCAAAACACCCTGGAGGCAGACCGCAACCCTCTGGCTTTTGCCAAAAAGATTGTGAATGAATATAGGGGCGGACTCCTCAATACCCGCATCAAAAACAAAAAACAAGAGCTGCAAAAACGGTATAAGAATAATGAAATACGCGATTCAGGCTGGAAGTTTTTACACTCCACCAGCCAATATAAATACGAAGTACGCTACGATTTGATTACCTCTCGTGAAACATTCCTTTACGTTTGGCAGGTGAATCTCAAAGACCGCAGCATCATCCCCCTAAACAAAATATCTGAGGATTTGATGAAATGAAACGCTTGCTTTTAACGCTAATGATACTATTGACGGCATATCTTGTCTTTGCCCAACGCTTTGATATCGAAGCGTTTTCAGACTCCACCAAATATGGCTGGAAAGATTATGCTGATCGCAGTCTTTACCGCCAAGACCTCTTGGAGCGTCAGGAGCTGTTGCACATCTACGAAATGGAAGCCAATTCCATGCGGGATAGCGTCCTCAAATCGATGGCGGTTCCGGGCTGGGGACAGTTTGCAAACAAGGCTCCCACCAAAGGCTCCATCTTTTTGGCTTCAGAAGTGGTGCTGATGGGAGTATCCCTCTATTTTTATGACCGCAGTCTCTATTATTATGACAAATACATGAATGCCAACCAGGTTGAGGATATTGAAAGCTATTACAACCTTGCGCTGGCTCCCCGCCAATACTCCATGCTCTTTTTGGGAACCGCCGCCCTGGTGTGGGCATACAATATCTTTGATGTGATTCAAGTGACGGGAGAGCATAACGCCCGAGTGTGGGAGCGTTTGATGGAAAAACACCGCAGCTCCCGCGTCAATCTCACCGGCAATGGTCTGGAAGTGAGATTTTAAGAGAGGACACAATGAAAAGGATAACTATTTATACTATTTTGATAAGCTTTGCCATCATTATTGGCTCCTGTGGACTAAAACGCAAAAACCCGCTGGATCCCCAGGCAAACCCCACCATAGATATACCCAAAACCATTGCGGAATTGACAATATACACATCCTCTGCAGGAGCTTCCAGCAAATATGTGGAATTGCGCTGGACTGCAAACCCCTCAAACAATACAGATGGCTATTACATCTATCGCAGCCTGCAATATTATGGAACCTATACAAGGGTGGATACCACCTTTACAAACAGTGCCAATCACGGCTCCAAACCTTGGCATAACGTGCGCGCCGGCGAATATTGGTACAAGGTCTCAGCTTTCAAGGATTACAGCGCTGGACGCCTGGAAGGGTATGCCTGTCAACCCCGCTGGGTGAATATCCCCTAATCTGAACCCCAGTTGATACAAATACATGTTTTCCTGCTTCTTGCCTATTAGCCTCCTTTGTCTCACCCTTGTCTCACCCTTG
>JAAYQD010000344.1 GCA_012519465.1 Candidatus Cloacimonadota bacterium | reverse complement strand
CTGCTGATAATTTGCCAAAGACTGGGTTTGAGAGGGGGTGGTGAAGGCAAGATGCTCTCTTTTTAATACTTCAGCGGGGAAGTGCATCATAAAGTCGAAGATGCCGGTTTCTGCCCATTGGTGTTCACCGAAGGTCTCATAATCCATAAAGAGATTGAGAAAGAGGTTGCGTCCCTGAGTTTCATCCAAGGTGAGGTGGTCTATCCAATTCACAAACTTATCCACGGTGAGGGGGTATTCCGGCCAGTCGCGGTTGGAAAAGCGGAAGGCGATATCATCAGACAGCTTGTAATACTTCAGCAGGAGGTTGATCCGCTTGGCATAGTTTTTGTAGGCAAACAGGGGACTGCGCCATTGGAGGATGCGGTCTACTCCCTCGGTGAGGATGGTGGTAAAGCCTTCAATCTCATACACCAGGTCGCTGATTCTATCCTGATATATGAGCTCTGTGTTGCGGAAGGTGCAGGGTTGAACGCCAAATTCGTCCTTCATCAATTGACGGTGCATCGCCACCTGATCCAGGAATTCATTGGTATCATAGAGGGCTGCCAGGCTGTGATAATAGGTTTCTCCCAAAATTTCCACACAGCCGGTATCCACCAATTCCTTAAAAGAATCCAGGGTCTCCGGGCTATACAGTTTAAATTGCTCGATTGCCGTGCCGGTGATGGAAAAGGATACTTGGAAGCGTCCCTCATGTTTTTTGATCAGATCCAACAGCAGCCGATTGGTGGGCAGGTAACACTTTTCTGCCACCTTGCGCATCACCTCTTTATTCAGCTTGTCGTCAAAGAGGTTGCTATTCTTGCCTACATCCAAAACGCCCACGTGGCGCAGGCGGACGGGCTGGTGCACCTGAAAGTAAAATACTACATACAACATTCATCGCTCCTTTGGCTTTATGTGTTGGATTTGAGAAATGCACTCAGCACTTCGGAATACACTTTGCGAACCTTCTCGGCGGCCTCGCTCCATTGGATGAGATTCACCTCTTTCATGCCGTCTATGCCCATCTTGTGGCGCAGCTGTGGGTTTTCTATCAGGTGGTTGATGGTATCCGCCATCAGGTCCACATCCCAGTAATCTATCTTGAAGGCATGATTCACCACCTCAGAGACGCCGGATTGTTTGGAGATGATGGAGGTGATGCCAAATGCCATCGCTTCCAGGGGAGAGATGCCAAAGGGCTCGGAGACGGAAGGGAGCACATAGATATCGGCAGCTCTCAGGATTTGTTCCACCTGCTTGCGGTTCAAAAAGCCTGTAAAGAGAAAGCGATTCTTGAGCTTCAGCTGGGCAGAGCGCCGCAGCAGCTTTCTTGCCATATCTCCAGTGCCTGCCATGATGAAGCGGGCATTGGGTTGCGTTTTCAGCACCCTCTCTGCCACATCCAGATAATAATCAGGCCCCTTTTGGATGGTGATGCGTCCCAAGAACAGCACCATCACATCCTTGAAGATGCGCTTTTTGACACTCAAATCTTCCTCGTCTCCCTCCACGGTGAAGGCATTGTGCACGATCCGGATTTTGCCTGTATCGATGCGATAGCGGGAAACTATCATCTGGGCGGTATATTGAGAGACTGCCATCACGCGATCTGCATACATCATCCCGGAGTGTTCAATCTTATGAATCCTATCGTCTCCCGGACCGCCTGCACGGTCAAACTCTGTGGCATGGATATGCACCACCAGCGGTTTGCCGGAGATCTTGCGTGCCAGCATTCCCGAGGGGTAGGTAAGCCAATCATGGGCGTGGATCAGGTTATAATCCAGTTCGCTGGCAAAGCGCTGTGCCCTGTGGGTGAATTCCTGCACCTTCTGGATGAGGTCTTCCTCTCCCACCAGATTGGCAGTCATGGCATCCCACAGCTCCTGCTCGTCCATATTCTCATATTCCACACTGTGAAATTCCGTATGCACCTTCTCAAACAGCCGGCGCATATCCTGCAGCTGATAATAGGTTTCAGGGGAATCCGTAACGCCAATATACTCCATCCGTTCTTGCACAGTCTGGAAGCTATGACGGGTGTATTCCTTCTGTTGGACGGGGTCCAAAAACACAGTGGGGAGGGTATCCACATCGGAGACCTCACGCAAGGGGAAATAAACCAGCTCCCGCGTGGGCAACACCAGGTCTATCTTGATTCCCAGTGCCAAGAGAGCCTTTACCATGCCATAACACGCCATCGCCAATCCGCCGGAGATCAGAGGCGGAAATTCCCAAGTGAACATCAGTACTTTCATGATTCCTCCCTCAGCGTTGCAATAAAGGTCTCTATATTATAAAGGGCTGCCACACTGATGGCTTGTGCCGGAGCGCCTTTGGGAAAGTGGGGGCTATCCCCATCCCAAACCTCCGCCAGCGAGGCGATATGCCCCTTTTGGAAGCTGGTTCTGAAGGTTTGCACATAGCCGCTCAGCTTGGCTGCCAGGGCTTCATCATCCAAGTCTTCGCGCCAAATCTTTAGCCCCAAGCCACAGAAAGCTCCCAACAGCCATGCCCACACGCTGCCATTGTGATATGCCAAATCCCGCTCTTTCTGGCTGCCATAGTATTTTTTGCGAAAGCGCGGGTCTTGGGGGCTTAGCGTGCGGATGCCATAGGGGGTGAGCAGCTCTGCCTCCGCCTTCAAAAACACCGCTTTCATCTGTCCCTTATCCACCGGCTGCCAAGGCAAAGACAGCGCCAAAATGGCATTGGGACGCACCTCTTTGATCTGGGTATCTCCCACCAGCCTATCAGCCAGATAGTCAGACGTCCAATATTTGCGAAATGCCTCTTTCACCTTTTCTTTGGTGCTCACCAGCAGGTCCATCGGCAGATAAGGTATGCCAGAGGCTTCCTGATAGGATTTGCACATGGCTTCATAACAGCAGAGGGCATTGTACCACAGGGAGTTTATCTCCACAGGTGCACCATCTCGCGGGGTGATGGATTGGCCATCCATGCGCACATCCATCCACGTGGCATGGGCAAATTCCGGTTTCAAATTGATCAATCCATCCTGCCTGATCTCAAATGGATATTGTTTATTGTTTAAGATGCTTTTGAGGATTTCCTCACAGAGGTGAATCACCTCCTTCCAATAGCCCACATCCACCTTTCGTTTACCCACCTTCCACAGCAGGATGATATACCACAGGGTGGCATCGATGGAGTCATAATTCACCTCGCGCCCCGTCTCCGGCAGCATGTTGGGTATCAAGCCACCGCGCAGATGGCGGCTGTATTTGCGCAATACCTTCTCCACCTGCTCCAATTGCCCCGGGATGCGCAAAAGGGCGTTCAACACTATCATCGTGTCGCGTCCCCAGGCTCCGTAATATGGATATCCTGCCACGATATCGTCATTGGCGATAAAGTCTTTGAGGGCAAATTCCAAGAGTTGCAGGAATTCATCGTGCTTAAAGAGGAGGTTATCGTTATAATCCAGATTGGAAATCAGGGTGTCGTCCTCATCGGCACAACAGGGAAAGTCTGCCGGTAGAGGAAGATCGGCATAGCGCTTTAGGATGGCATCCTTCGCAGCTTGAGGGTATTCAATGGGGGAATCCGAAAACAGCACACAATTACTCTCTCCGGGCTTCAG
>JAAYQD010000024.1 GCA_012519465.1 Candidatus Cloacimonadota bacterium | reverse complement strand
TAAGTTTCCCATCTGGCTTATGCTTTTGTGTAGCGCAATCAGCACTTTGTGTTATAATGGCACAAGCGGATAAAACGTCAAGTAGTTTTTGGGATTACTTCTTCTTTTTGCTCTTTCTAAACTCCCAGGGAGGCATGGGGTTTTTATCTGCCCACAATCCCTTTTTGGCTGCGCGAGCTGCATCCTCCAGCCGGGCAAGCTTTTCAGATTTGTTGTACTGCTTGTAATGCCATGCCAATCCGGCCTTCAGCAGCTCTTCATTCACGTTCACGCCGCCGGGGGCATATACAACGCCCAAAATCCTGCCATAAAAATCAGTGTCCTCATACACCACTTTCACAGTTTCACCAAAAACCAAATCGGATACAAAGTCCTTGGCTTTCCTGCCAAAAGCCTGCTTCAGCTCCGGACAGTCTATTCCGTCCAAACGAATGCGGTGTTGGGTTTCATCCACCAGGATGGTTACCGTATCACCATCCGCCACCCTTACCACCTTGCCACGCAATACATTGCCTTTTTCTGTGCTGGCGGTGGAACAAGCCAGCAGGAAAAGCATCAGAACCAGTGAAAATAGTATTCTTCTCTGTTTTTTCATAATCACCCATTTGCGGGCAAGGCTGAATTTTGTCAATCATAATGTCTGCGTGCGGTAATTTCTCTTGACTATTCCAGAGCGGCTTACAGACTGGATACAATGTTTTAGATTCAGACAAAGGACAGGATATATGATTGCCACCAAAGAATATACCATCACCACAGATATAGGCAGCACCACCACCAAGGCGATACTCTTGGAAAACCAACCGCTGAGGATTGTGGCACAAAAATCATCTGCCACCACAGTGGAAGCTCCATACAATGACGTACGTTTTGGCGTAAAGAATGCCATCAGGGCGCTGGAAAATCAGAGCGGCATCCAGCTCTTGGCAGATAAGGGAGACAGCCCCACCCTGGGTTTTATGCCGGGCATCCAATACCTCAGCACCAGCAGCGCGGGAGGCGGATTGCAGATTTTGGTGATTGGGCTCACGGTGTTTGATTCTGCCAATAGCGCCAAAAGAGCGGCATACGGAGCCGGCGGCATCATCCTGGATACCTTTGCCATCAATGATAAAAGGCAGGCCAGCCAGCAGATGCTTGCCATGCGCAAGCTGCACCCGGATATGATACTTCTGAGCGGAGGCACGGATGGAGGAGCCATCAGCGGAGTGCTGAGGATGGCGGAAATCATGCGCGTGGCAAAACCGCAGCCCAAATATGACACCAGCCAGAAAATCCCCACCATTTACGCTGGCAATATAGAAGCAGCCCCCATGATTGAGAATATGATAGAACGTGAATTTGACCTCTACGTGCTCCCCAATCTGAGACCCGCCATGGATAGCGAAAACCTCGCCCCCACCCAAGCCAAGATTCAGGAGCTATTTATGGAAAATGTGATGGAACACGCTCCCGGCTATCTCCATCTCAAAGAGGTGGTCAATCACAATATCCTGCCCACTCCATTGGGCGTGATCAGATCTCTGGGCATCATCGCCGCCAAGGAAAGGCTCAATATCCTGGCATTTGATATCGGAGGCGCCACCACAGACGCCTTTTC
>JAAYQD010000343.1 GCA_012519465.1 Candidatus Cloacimonadota bacterium | reverse complement strand
TGCCCTTTTAAACCAATATACGGTTCAGTATAGCAAATAATAGGCTCTCATCGCCAAAATAAAAATAATGCAAGGCTTAGTTGAAAATAGGCGATGCCGCTTTTTTCACAGCCTCTTTAGCCGGGCGTTTCACCGGTTTTAACCGGTTGTAAACAAAGAAGTTATCCTTTCTTTAATGTTTGATCTGACAAGACGCCAGCCATGGCTGGCTTAGGGGCCAGGAAACAGGGGGAACTCGCTTCGCAAAAAGGCTCGCACAGCGAGCACCTCAAAGAGTCTCGGAGAGACGTTAGTTCAGGTCAAATACAGGTTCTAAACAA
This sequence comes from Candidatus Cloacimonadota bacterium, assembly GCA_012519465.1. Classification (GTDB taxonomy): domain Bacteria; phylum Cloacimonadota; class Cloacimonadia; order Cloacimonadales; family Cloacimonadaceae; genus UBA3900. Next base: position 11,809 of record JAAYQD010000343.1, on the reverse strand, counting down.
CCTTATGAGTCTCGGAGAGACGGCACTTCAGGTCAAAAACAATCGGGCGCAGCCCGCTTTCCTTCGAGCGTCAGCGATTCCCTCTGTTCCCTGACCCCTGGCCCCTGGCCCCTAACCCAGCCGCCTCCCGTGAAGAAGGCGGCTGTATTTGCTTTGGATAGTTTTTTTAAGGACTGCGCCTCAATTTGTTTAGCTCTGCTTTTACCTCTCCCCAAGTTAGGTGATTATCACGGCTGGCACCGAGGTTACGCAAGAAAGCGATCTCGTCACCACGATAATGCTTAACCGCCACAATACGGTAAAACATCTGCGTGCGGTACTCTGCCACGTGGTGATGAATAAAGCTGGTTTCGGTGGTAAAGGAATGGAAGTAGTAGAAGTGTTCATCCTCATAAGGGGTTTCGTTGTAGAGCACAATATAGCCATCCGGCTCGATGGGAGTGTCGTAAATGGTGGTGGTGACTGGCTCCCAGATAAGGTGAGCATCGTATTCCAAAACGGTCACCTCCAAGCCTTCCACCATGGCGGGAGGCACATACTCTCCTCTGGCGCTCAGCCCCACCGCAAGGCTTGGCGTATTGGATGCATCGCTGTGGATAAAGATGGAATCACTCACCGCTCCACTGGTGAGGGGAGTAAAGATCACCTTCAGTTCGGCGCTGCCGTTCACGGGTATGGCGATGGGTAATTCGGTATCGATGAGAGCAAATTGACTGTTGGGCAGATGGTAAGATACATCAGAGATATTTAAGGGTGCCGTACCATAGTTCTTCACTTCTATCGTCTGAGCAGCGGATACGTCTCCCAGATACACTATGCCAAAATCCAGGCTTGAGGAGCTAAGCAGCTCGATGCGCGGAGTCTGGGGCAAGGCGGTGATAAAATCATCTTTGGTTTCTGTTGCAGAACCGCCAAAGTCGTTGGTGACGGTCAAGCTTACCGTATAAGTGCCCGACTCTGTATAAACGTGCAGGGGATTGGCATCGGTGGATGTGCCACCATCTCCAAAATCCCACAGCAGGCTGGCTATGGAGCCTACCCCGGGATCGATTTCCGAAGTGAACTGAACGCTGAGGGGGATATCTCCACTCAGGATATCAGCCTCGAAATCCACGGTGGGGTCAACCACAGGTTGGGAAATGATTCTGAATGGCAAGTCGCTATCAAGTCTCATATATTCATACGTTTCATCTTGTAAGCGGATAAGACAATTCGCTGAATGAATATCTGGCACCTGCCAAGTATAGTTGAGATCGGAGGCGAGTATATTAGTCGCTATTTGTTCCCAAGTATCTCCATCATTATCACTGAAATAGATACTCAAACTTGTCAAATCTTCATAGTCCCAGCTTATCGATTGGGTGGTGAGGACAATATATTCCTCACCACCATTTGGTTCGAAGAGTAGTAGCATTTTATCTGTTAGTTGATTGGGGCTTTCAGACTGACATATAATTCGGTTAGTTCCATGCTCAATAGCCCGTAGCGTGACGTTATTGAACAAGCCTGTATTGACAAACCAAGATATGTTTTCCTCGCTAACTTGTATAGGATTGCTGTTTATTCTAATCCAATTATAGTATGATTCAAGACGGTATTCCAAGTATATACCAGTCGCTGGATCTATATCTTGCATTTTCCAGCGAATATTGAACATAGAATGTCTTGTTATAAATCCTCCTCCATTTGCGTTGATCAGCTTGATGGGGTTGCGTAACGTAAAGCATTGGGAAACACTGTTCGTTGCATTATTTGCAGTGCTACAGATCCTAATCATATAACTGTTTAAAGGGATACCGGGCAATGTCCAATTATATTCTCCTAATGATGCTGGGATTGAACTAATAATAGTAGACCAGATTACACCGCCATCACTGGAATATTCAATCCTTACATTAGTTATACTTTCTGACAACCAGGTGATGGGAAGAGAATATCCACTTGAGTAATCCGAAGTAAATGTTTCCCCGCCAAGTGGAAACAATAAATTGATTTTAGAAATATGAAATATATAATTAGAGATATCTAATACTTCTGAATCAAGAGCGCTACGCACTCTAACGCGGCAGTAGCTGGAGCAGGTATCTGGAACCAGCCAAGAATAGCTATCGTCATCTAAGTTGCTTATAATTTCCGTCCAATTTATGCCATCATCTACACTGTAGTCCAAGCAAACATTGGTTACATTCTGACGTGTCCAGCTTATATTAACAGTGTCTCCCACATTAAAATATATGTATTGTGCGCTGGGGTAACTGAGGACAACTTTGGGACGGCTGCTGCTTGCAGAAATACTAAATCTGTCATCGCTAATGTCATAATCGTTTTCGTCAATTAATGAGGCAATCTTAATAAAGCATGTTAAGGAATTTACCCTCGGCACTTGGTAGTGAAAATAGTTTTTCCCACCCTCTACTGTAGCAATGGTATTCCATTGACTACCACCGTCATAGGAAATACTCAGCTCCACTGCAGAGGGAGCATTTTCAGTCCAGCGAATGGTGCGGGTGGTACCAAATAGCCAGTTTTCTCCACCATTGGGATAAATAAGAGAAAAATCCGGATTATAGGTACGAAATGTCCAAACTGGGCAATCCTGAGCTTCTCCAGCATCATTATAAGGTACTATCTTCCAATAATATGTGGTGTTGGGCTGTAAAATGGGGTCTGGCAAATATTCATACACATATCCTAAGTTTACTTCGTTACAGATATTGCTGGGAGGATTGTCAGTTCCCAACCAGAGCTTGAAACCATTAGGTGTATCAAAATATTCGGGCATAAAACCATCAGACCATTCTAAAGTTACATCTGTCCGTACCGATAGGGCAGATTCCTGAGGAGATACACAAATAGCCGGGGCTGGGGCATGATAATCAATATCACCAGGGCTCCTGAAGTAAGGATATCCTCCGTTTATCGTATGTGTTGGATCAAGTTTCCAGATACGCCAATCCCAATCTATATAAGTATTATTGCTATGTGGATATATCATTTCTGAAGTAAGCCTTCCTTCACCACCTTGGCTATAGAATTGTTCTGATTTTTCTATATCCCAATAACTAAAGCTTATAGAACCCTCATAAAAAGCCGCCACTAAACCACCAGTATTACCAGAGCCTGTGACAAGAGTGTTACTATAGCAGTTAAAGATATTACCTTGATTTGTTGCCGATAAGCCACCAGCATAACTGTTACATACAACACTTCCGATACTAAAGCAGTTATTCAAATTGCCTAAATTTATTCCTACCAGTCCGCCAGCGAATCGGGCAGATATGACACCTCCACAACTATAGCAATTACGAGTGAAACTATTAAAACCTGTTTGACCTATCAAACCACCACAATAATCATCGCTAATTATATTACAACTGCTATAACAGCTTTCAATTTCCCCACTTTCATGAGATCCTACTAAACCACCGGTATAGTCATTTCCGGTTACACTTCCATTACTATAGCAGTTATCAATTTTACCACGACTGTTATGTCCTATCAAGCCACCAGTATAATTGTTACCTGTGGCGGATGCGTTACTATAGCAGTTGGTGACGCTGCCGGAATTAAACCCCACCAATCCACCAGCATAATATCCATTACCCGTAACAGACCCAGTGCTATGGCAGTTGCTGATGCTGCCTCCATTATTATACCCCACCAATAAGCCGCTTCTACGGTCACCTGTGACAGATCCAGTGCTATAGCAGTTGCTGATGCTGCCATAACTTTTTTGCCCTACAAATCCACCGGTGTATTGACATCCTGTGACATTTACGTTTATCATACCTAAATTCCGAATTGTTGCTTCTGATATGAATCCAAAAAGACCTTGATAATCAGAATCGGACCTATTGATATAAAGCCCGGTAATAATAAATCCATCTCCATCATAATGCCCTCTAAAAATGTTAGACGAATCATATCCTATCGGCACCCATCCTTCACCTTCATTATAGGGTGCCACATCCAAATCGATATCTGCAGTTTGGATAAAATAATAGGGATTATAGTAATCGCCTAAGTAATTACGCACATTGTTAAGATGTACCGCCGTTGCCACCTGCCAAGGGTCCTGCTCTGTACCAGATCCTCCGGCAAACTGGGAAAACAAGGGGAAAGAGAACGTTGAGAGGAGAATCAACGTAAGCCAAAATAAAATGTGTTTGTGCATAGCTTGCTCCTTTGTTAAAATGTTAGATTAAGCCTAATATGTTTGTTTCTAAATCCAATAATCCAAGAGTGGCTTGCGTGAAAGGTTCCGCCACTTGCCATGCTCTTTGCCATTTTTACTCCTGTTTTGTGTCTTAGTTTGCGTGTAACACCTTGTTGCACCGTGCAGGGCAAGTGCCTTTTTATCCAGATAGATAGGGCATTTCCCAGGCTCTGTGCATGATGCTGTCAATAAACCTAAAAAAGATATATTACTAAGGGTTGTATTTTCTCTTTTTTGTCAAGGATAAAAGCGCTGGCCAGCCTGGAGGCTGGCAGGGATCAGTGGACAGTAAACAGGGGACAGGGGGGCGCCAGCCGCTGGCTGGCTGAGGTTTTAGGTGCTGGGTGTTAGGTGTTAGTGGAGGATGGTTTTTCACGAAATCCTTGACGAATGCAGCCCCTCAAATTTGTATGGAACAAAACAAAAGAAAGGGGAGAGAGATATGCGTGATATCATTGTGGCAGGCAATTGGAAGATGAATAAAGACCATCTGCTCACCGTGGATTTCTGCGTTTCATTGGCGCTGGATTTGCAAAAGCGGCGCACAGATGGGCTGAAGGTGATAGTGGCTGCGCCTTATCCGTTTTTGGATGCGGCGCGGGGAGCTTTTGGAGACAGTGTGGGCATGGTGGCAGCGCAAGATGTGAGCGCCCACACAGAGGGCGCCTATACTGGCGAGGTATCCGCCTATATGCTGGCATCTTTACAGATTCCCTACTCTATTGTTGGGCATTCGGAGCGGCGTCAATATCACCATGAAAGTGGGGAAGAGATACGGCAAAAGCTGATCCGCCTCTTGGAAAATGAACGCACTCCTATTCTTTGTATTGGCGAGACTTTAGGGGAGCGGGAGGAGGGGCTCACCACCAAGGTGTTGGAAACCCAATTGCAGGAAGCTCTAAAGGATATAGCTTTGGAAGATGGCAGAGAACTTTATATAGCCTATGAACCCGTGTGGGCGATTGGCACGGGGAAGACCGCCACTGCAGATCAGGCTCAGGAGGCGCATGCCTTTATCCGCGCTTGGCTAAAGGATAAATATGGCGCAGAGATTGCCCAGCAGATACACATCCTCTATGGGGGCAGCATGAAGCCTCAGAATATCGCAGAATTGATAGCCCAGCCGGATATAGATGGCGGTTTGATTGGCGGAGCATCCTTGGTTTATGAAGACTTTTTGGCAATGATAGATACAGCCATCACACAGGCAAAGACAGAATAAAATGGAGACAAGATGATTGATATCAGATTTATCAACGCCAATCACAAACTGGTGAAGGCGGCGGTACAAAATAAAAACGAGAAAGCCGATATAGACAGCATCATGGCATTGGATGAAGAGCGGCGCGGACTGCAATTTGTCTTTGAAAACTTACGGAAGCTACAAAACCAAGCATCTCAGGAGATTGCCTCCATCAAGAGGGCAAAGGGCGATGCCAGCCAGCTGCTGCAGGAAATGGGTGAGATGGCGGCGGAGGTGAAAAACCTGAACCAAAAGCTGGCTGAGATCAACCAGCGGCTGGAGGCGATGCTGCTGGGCGTACCCAATATCCCCGCGGCAGGAGTCCCAGTGGGCAAAGACGAGAGTGCCAACAGGGTGGTGAAAAGCTGGGGAGAAAAGCCAGAATTTGATTTTGAAGCCAAAGACCACCTGACAATTGCCGAAGCCAATGATCTGTTGGATCTGCCCCGTGGTGCCAAGATCAGCGGCTCCGGCTTCCCCGTATATAAAGGATTGGGTGCACAATTAGAGCGTGCTTTGATCAATTTTATGCTCAATTATCACATCCATCATCACCATTATACGGAAGTGAGCGTGCCGCTATTGGTAAACAGACAAACGATGATCGGCACGGGGCAGCTTCCCAAGCTGGAAGATGATATGTATCATGTGGATTTGGATGATCTATTTTTGATACCCACCGCCGAGGTGCCGGTTACCAATCTCTATGCCAACGAGGTATTGCCCGGTGACAGCCTGCCCATCAAGCATGTGGCATATAGCGCTTGCTTCAGGCGTGAGGCCGGCTCTTATGGCAAGGATACACGGGGTTTGCAGCGCTTGCATCAGTTTAACAAGGTGGAGATTGTGCGCTTTGTAAAGCCGGAAGAATCCCAGCAGGCGCTTGATGAGATGGTGCAGGAGGCAGAGCGCATTTTGCAGGCATTTGGCTTGCATTATCGGGTGGTGGAGCTGGCAACCGGAGATCTCAGCTTTGCCAGCGAACACACCTACGATCTGGAGGTGTGGGCGCCGGGAACGGGCAGATATCTGGAAGTATCCTCGGTGAGCTGCTTTGGAGATTTTCAGGCACGCCGGGCGGGCATCCGCTACCGTGCCGCAGATGGCAAACCTGCCTTTTTGCATACTCTCAATGGCTCCGGACTTGCCACTCCACGCTTGATGATTGCAATTTTGGAACACTATCAAAAGCAGGATGGCGGGGTGCACTTTAAGGATATCCTGAAGGTGATGCTTTAACAAAAGCCAAGGCATGGCAGAGATGCCCCGATATATATATGGCAGAAATAGACCTTAAGAAGAATATCTTTATCAGCGCCAGCTTCAAAGCAGTGACGATGTTGTTAGCTTTTTTGGCAGGCTGGATATCCACGCGCTTTTTGGGTGTGGAGCTGAAGGGGCAATACAGCTACCTCATCACGATCAGCAGCTTTGCCTGGATAGTGCTGGATTTGGGCATTCATAAGACCTATCCCTATCTGATTCGCAAAGAGCCACACAATAGCAACCTGCTTTATACCTGGTCGCTGCTGCAATTTGGAGTGGAATTTATCCTGCTTGCCGGCTTGGGGCTTGCGTTTACTCCCTTCTTTTCCGGTGTGTTGGATTTCAATTTTACCCCTGCCATCATCGCCTTGGTGGCGGGTGCCATCAGCCTCACCAAGCTGCAACTACATATGCAGGCATATTATTTGGGACAGGATAAGGTAAAGCTCAATTCCTGGTGGCAGACCCTGAATAGCCTGGTGATGCTGTTGGTGCTGGGTGGCGGGTATCTGTTTTTTGAGGGCAACAGGCTGCTCTATGTATTGATTGCCTACAACGTGGCGATGGGCAGTGCTGTGATTGCCTATATCTCGCCGCATCTGTTTACGCGGTTTTGGAAGGGCTTTCGGATCAAATATCTGATGGATGCATACTCCATGGGATGGCGGGTGTTTCTCTCCAGCATCTTTATCATGATGCTGATCCGCTTTGATGTGGTTCTTATCCGCAAGCTGCTGGATTATAGCAATTTGGGCATCTATGCGGTGGCGGCAAACGTGGTGGATATGCTGCAATTGGCATCCAATCTGGTGGGCTCCCTGCTCTTGGTAAAACTTGCCGATACCAATGACGAGGTGGAGCGCTGGAAGCTCTTAAAAGAAGTGTTTATCTATTTCTTCCTGCTCTTGGGGCTTGCCAATCTGGGCTTTGTGGCGGTGGGCAAACCGCTCTTAACCTTCCTGTATGGAAAGGATTTTACGCCCGTCTATAACGTTTATCTGTGGCTGATTCCCGCCAGCTTTGGCTTGTCTTTTGGCTCGCTATTCAATACCTATCTGTGGAGCAAGGGCTTCCCTCTGATCAGCGTGATACTGCCGATAGCGGCGGTGCTATTGAATATCAGCCTGGATCTGTTATTGATTCCCGTGATGGGCATCAATGGTGCGGCATTGGCCACCAGTATCTCCTATCTGGCATGGTTTTTTGCCATCCTTATCTACGAGCACTATCACTCTGGCAAACGCATCCTGGAGCACCTTGTGCCCAGCAGGCAGGATCTGGTGAATGCCAGCCTGTATCCCTTTAAGGAATTGAAAAAGCTGATCGGCAGGTGATACTACTATAAAACGAGCGTAAAGGGGGCTGTGGGGGAAATATCTGGCTTTAGCATTTGACGTTTGCGGTATTTTGCCTTATTCTATCTTAAGAATGAATGTTAAGGAGGCAAATCATGCCCATGTTGGACGAAAAAGTAATGTCCGAAGTAAAGAAAGTATTGGCTGCCATGCGGGAGCCCGTAACTTTAAGACTTTATACCCAAGAACTTGAATGTGCTTATTGCAAAGATACTCATACCCTATTGGATGAACTGGTGGAGGCAAATCCGCTGTTGAAACTGGAAGTAATCAAATTTGATGAAGTGAAAGAAGACGCCGCCAAAGAAGGCATAGATAAGCTCCCTGCCATCGTGGTAGTGGGAGAAAGAGACTATGGCATCCGTTTTTATGGGATTCCTGCCGGTTATGAATTTAGCGCACTCTTGAATGCCATCCTGATGGTTTCCACCAAGATCGTGAAATTGACGGATGAAACCAAGGAGTTTTTGGCAAAGCTGGATAAACCCGTACACTTGCAGGTGTATGTGACCCCCACCTGTCCCTATTGCCCTCCCTCTGTGATCCTTGCCCATCAACTGGCGATGGCATCCAAAATGGTGAGAGCGGATATGGTGGAAGCCAGCGAATTCCCCCATCTGGTGCAAAAGTATTCTGTGCAGGGCGTGCCGCGTACCGTGATCAACGAAAAGTGGTTTGTGGAAGGAGCCGCACCCGAGGCGATGGTGATTGCCAAGATCAAGGAGGCTTTACTGGATGCTTGATTTTAACGTGTTGATCCCAGAAACGGCAGAGCCGGATAAACTTTGGGATTTGATCATCTTGGGGGGCGGTCCTGCGGGGCTGACGGCTGGCATTTATGCTGCGCGCTACAAGCTGGAGACCCTGCTCTTGGAAAAATCCATTGTTTCCGGAGGACAGCTCACAGCCACGCAATGGATAGAAAACTATCCGGGGTTTCGAGAGCCGGTATTGGGCAAGAAATTGGCAGCAGATATGGAAGCCCAGGCAAAACACTTTGGCTTGAAGGTGATTAGCGAAAACGTGCAAAGCGTGAACTTGGCGGATGAGATCAAGGAGATAGAGACTGATTATGCAAAGTATCAAGCCAAAACAGTGATTATCGCCACGGGCTCATCTCCGCGCAGGCTGGGGCTTTCTGACGAGCAAAAATATGCCGGCAATGGCGTATCCTATTGCTCCACCTGTGATGCTCCCTTTTTTAAGGATAAAGTGGTGGCGGTGGTGGGCGGAGGCAATACGGCGTTTGAAGAAGCCCTCTTTATAACCAAGTATGCCAGCCAACTGTACCTCATCCATAGGCGGGAGGAATTCACCGCAGACCGCATTTTCCAAGACAAGGTATTTGCCGAGCCCAATATCAAGATCATCACCAATAGCGTGGTGACCGGCCTCAATTTTGACCTGCAGGTGGGGAGGTCTCTAAATCTCCAAAATACCATCTCCAAAGAAAGCAGCGAGCTGGAGGTGGATGGTATCTTCATCTTCATCGGCAATCTGCCCAATACAGCCCTATTTACCCAGCAACTGGAGCTGGACGAGGGCTATGTGGTTACCAATCGCAAATATGAGACCAACCAGAAGGGCGTGTGGGCGATAGGAGACGTGCAGAAAGGAGTATTGAGGCAGGTGGCAACAGCGGTGGGCGATGGAGCCGGTGCCGCCCATCAGGTGAATAAATATCTGGTGGAAAACCATTAAGAGGAATTAGGATATGCCAGAACTTCCGGAAGTGCAGACGGTATTGGATGGAGTGGTATCCAGCCTGGGCTCATTGCGCCTCACAGGCCTGTATGAGCTGTATCCCGGCACGGTGAGGCTGAAGGGAGCCGGCACAAAGGAGGCTTTTCCTGCCCGGCTGAAGAAGTCCCGACGGCGGGGGAAGTATATCATCATGGAGCTGGATAGCGGTTTTGCGCTCATCATCCACCTAAGGATGACGGGCAAGCTGGTTTGGGATAAAGATGTGGGGGAGGCGCATCGGCATGAGCGGGCTTATTTTACTGTGGAGAAAGGCAATCGCCTGCGCTTTATAGATCCCCGCACCTTTGGCAAGATAACGCTGTGCCCACTGGATGAAGTGGAGAACCACCTGCCTGCTTTGGGGGCTGAGCCCTTGGAAGAGGAGTTTGATGCTGTGTATCTGCAACAGCGGCTCAAGAATCGCAGGATACCCATCAAAACGGCGCTGATGGATCAGGGCATTGTGGCGGGTATCGGCAATATCTATGCCTGTGAGATACTGTATCGGGCGGGCATCAATCCCGATGCCATCTCCAACGGGCTGAAGCTGGCACCTCTGAAAAGGATAGTGACAGAGACCAAGGCGGTATTGGCAGAGGCTCTCTTGCACAATGGCACCTCGGTATCAGACTTTCGGCAAGTGGATGATAAACAGGGTGGATTTCAAGAGTTCCTGCGGGTATATCAGAAGGAGAGCTGTCCCCAGGGACATCCGGTAAAGCGGAGCAAACATGGGGGACGCAGTACCTTCCATTGCCCCATTTGCCAAACCAAAGGCGGGGTAAATCCTGCCAAATGACATGGCGGGAGAGAGATATATTAGCTTTCGCTTGCCAATTTGGATGAAAGATATATATTGTAAATGTGTGTTTACACCAAGCCTCTGTAGATAAACCTCAGGGGTTTGTAAATCAAGAAATTAGGAGAACAAAAATGATTAGCAAAAAAATGGAAAAAGCAATAAACGAACAAATCAATCGCGAGCTTTTTAGCGAATACCTCTATCTTTCCATGCAGGCATGGTTTGCAGGAGAGAATCTGGACGGGATGGCATCCTGGATGGCAGCTCAAAGCCAGGAAGAACGCTTTCATGCGATGAAATTCTTTGACTATCTGATGGATAGGGGCGGCACAGTGAAACTGATGGCTTTGGAACAGCCTGAGGTTGATTTTAAGACGCCGCTCAATGCCTTTACCGAAGCTTATAAGCATGAACAATTCATCACCCAAAGCATTCACGACCTTTTGGATCTTGCCATCAAGGAAAAAGACCACCCCACGCAGAGCTTTTTGCAGTGGTTTGTGGATGAGCAAGTGGAAGAAGAAGCCACTGCCGATAAGATCGTGCAACGCCTGAAAATGGCAGGAAACAGCATGTCCATTATTTTCATGATGGATAGAGAGCTGGGCGAACGTGAATTTGACCCGGAAGATGAAGAATAAATAATTGAAGATGACAAGGGATGTGGCGGCGTTTGCCGCTACATCCCTTATTTTTTTATGGGGAATATCGGGGTCTTAACCAGCCATACCTCATCCCTTCCCTGTTAGATGCCGTTGTGATGCCGTTGTGATACCCAGCAAACTGCCGGGTATCACAACGGCATCACAAGCACATCTAATGAGAAAGCAAGCAGGGAGGCTTAACTAAAGAGACAGAGGGCAACAGCATGGATATCAGCCTTCCCTAAAGATATATGAAAGAATAGCCAAACAGAAGAATCACGCTCAAAAGAGAGTGTGTAAACATCGTTGACACATAATGAAAGATAGGGGCAAAGGGTATAGACAAGATGCAAGCAGGGCGGGGGATGTAAACCAAAATCCAATTTGTATGCTGCCTTCAAAGCTCAAATCTGCAGGTAAAAAAAGAGCCCTGCAGGTGCAAGGCTCATCAATATGGTTTAGTATTTTAATCCATGGATTAATCCTGTTCAAACTCCAGCAGTTCATCGTCTATATTCAGTTCGATATTTCCTTCCAGGG
>JAAYQD010000342.1 GCA_012519465.1 Candidatus Cloacimonadota bacterium | reverse complement strand
GTGCCATTGGGCACTCCCGCCACGGGCCATCCCTGCCCGGGGTCGTTTTGATAGATGCCTATCATATCAATGATTGTTTCCCCCAAAAAGAGCCCGAAAGCGTCATTACCGTTATGGTTTGCAACTTGCGATGTCACGTCCGCCACCGCCAGGATGGCAGCATTTGCTTGAGGATGGGCCACCACATAGGCTTGGTTGTGAGCCAAAGTGCCCGTCATGTGCAGGATATTGGTGCCATGCCATGATCCTCCATTGGCGGCAAGCTTGATGGTGTATTGGCTCAGGTCCACCGTCTGGCCGGTTCCGTTGAAAATCTCCAAGGCTTTGTTAAAGGAAGACCCTTCCACATATTCAGAAAAAAACAATCCTTCTGCATACTGGGCGCCAAGCCCCAGTGCGCTCATCACCATTATGAGCAGTGCAAATAAACGGTAAAGCCGTCTCATCATAAACTCCTTAGCTTCTATATTGTTGCTGCTTTCACAGTGCTTTATGCTGTGATGGATAAAATACGTTCCACTTGAACCCAGTTTCGCTGGGCCTCAAAATCAGGCAAGAGAAATTTGCATACCCCACAAAGAATTTCAGGACACATCACCCCTTTTTTCAGCTTTTCATTGACGCATTTTGAAGGTTTTAATAGTTGGAGACGTAATATGGATAAGGTGGAACAGATGAAACGAATAATATTTCTTTTGGCAATGCTCTTGATCGCTTTTGGATTGCAAGCCCAGAAGGGGGTTTTTGATATCTCCTATGGCGATCCCTGGCCCAAAGCCGATTCTCTTTTGGCAGAATACAACTTTTTTGCCCGCGATATAGACGGCGCAATGGTGAAATACTATTGCCGAAATATAGACCCCATGGTAGAGGCTGTGATTCTATATATTGAACCCACCCATCACACTGTGGTGGGATGGTTTGTGAAACATTGGCACTACCTGGAGGCAGAAGATGTGGAGATCATCGTCAACCGTCTCGTTGAAATACATGGAGAGCCCACGCACTATGATCATGACACGGATCAATTGATTTGGGTATTTACCCCCGATCGCACCGTCCATGTCCTTTATGTATCAGATGATAGCTTCTGTGTGTTTTACAAAGATTCCCAGCATCAGGACCTCTTTACGGTAAGCTTGGATAGATATCTGGAGGAAGATTTGGAAGGCATTGTGGATGAGGAGCCTGCGGAGCCGGAAACTGAGTAGCTCGCTGCGCGAGCGTTGAGAGGCGCCGAGGCGCCAGTTGAGTGTTCGCTTTGCTCACGGTTGAGCTTCGCTTCGCTCAAGTTGAGCGTGCTTCGCACTGTTATGAAGCAGCTGACGCCGCTTTTGGTTTAACCACGAATTACACGAACGGACACGAATTTTAGGCTCGCTACCGCTCGCTTAGGTGTTAGGTATTAGGTGCGAGGTGTTAGAGCTTCGCTAAAGCCAAGTCTATTTTGAATTTGTGGTTCCTTCCTTTTTTAAAACCACGAAAGGCACGAAATCACACGAAAGGGTTTTTAACCACGAATTCCACTAATTACAATAATAAAAGTACCACAACCGAAGACTGTAACCACTTGGTAACATTGGATTTATCCGGTGGTTTTGCCGACTTTAGTCGGCTTTTATTATACTATCAAGCGCGCAAAGCGACTGCCTGGAACCCGGTGGAAAGCAGCCTGCTGGACGACATTTTTAAAAAGGGGGAATTATCCCCGAAAGCAGTTATTAAGGATTTTTTAATAGCTGCCTCCGATGACAGAATACGTGTAGAAGCTTCTTTTATTAACGAAACTATCTGGATCTCGGCAAAACAGATGGCGGACCTATTCCAGATAGATATCACAGGCATCAGAAGGCATCTTAAGAATATCTTTGAAAGTGGTGAACTGGTCAGAAATTCAGTTAGTGCATTTTTTGCACTAACTGAATGACACACATCGATTAAAAGTAATAATAAATGACCAAAGAACAAGAAAGATACGAGCCTCACAGCTCCCACCACTCGTCATTCATTATTCTTTATTCATTGCGAGCGCTTAGCGAGCTCCTTAAAGAGTCTCGGCAGAGACGGCAGTTCAGGTCAAAAATATCGGGCGCAGCCCGCATTCCTTCGAGCGATAGCGAGCCTCGAGCGCAGCGAGCCCCCAAATCCCTAAATCAGCCGCAGGCTGGTCCCCCCCCCCGTTTTTAGAGTTGACAGATAATTCTTTTATAAAAAACATGTAATAAATGTAAAAAAGGACAGGGGAGAGTGCTGCAATGACTAATAGCAAAAGCGCAAAGATTGGTTTTGAAAAAGAGCTTTGGCGAGCTGCAGATGCCTTTGAAGAACAATACCAAAAACTACCAGCCCTCGCCAGCTTTCTTGCCTTCCCCTCTATCAAGGAGTCTGCCCACAGGCCCTATACACATCCATAAAAGGAAATAATAAATGACCAAAGAACAAGAAAGAGACGAGCTTCACCGCACCATCTGGCAGATAGCCAACGACCTGCGTGGCAGCGTGGATGGCTGGGATTTTAAGGCTTACGTATTGGGGATGCTCTTTTACCGCTTCATCTCTGAAAACCTGACCAACTATCTGAATACCGAAGAACGCCGCACAGGAGATATTGGCTTCGATTATGCCCAGCTGTCTGATCAGGATGCAGAATTAGGCAGGGATGACACCATCAAAGAAAAGGGATTTTACATCCTCCCTTCCGAACTCTTTTGCAATGTAAGGCAAAGAGCCAAGCAAGATACCAACCTCAACGAAACCCTCGCCACCGTGTTTCACAATATAGAAACCTCTGCCAAGGGCTTTGACAGTGAAAACGATCTCAAAGGGCTGTTTGATGATATCGATGTGAATAGCAACAAACTGGGAGCCACCGTCCCCAAACGCAATGAACTGCTGGTAAAGATATTGGATGCCATTGGCAATATGAAATTGGGTGATTATCAGGATAATACAAACGACACCTTTGGGGATGCCTACGAATATCTGATGACCATGTATGCCAGCAATGCGGGCAAATCCGGAGGGGAATTCTTTACCCCCCAGGAAGTCTCTGAATTGTTGGCACAAATAACGGTGGTGGGCAAAAAGGTGGTAAACAAGGTATATGATCCCGCCTGCGGTTCCGGCTCGCTCTTGCTCAAATTTGCCAAAGTATTGGGCAAAGATAATGTGCGGCAAGGCTTCTTTGGCCAGGAAATCAACCTCTCCACATACAACCTCTGCCGCATCAACATGTTTTTGCACGATATAAACTTTGAGAAGTTCCACATCACCCACGGCGATACCCTGATAGACCCCCTGCATTGGGATGATGAACCCTTTGATGCCATCGTCTCCAACCCTCCCTACTCCATCAGATGGGAGGGAGACGCCAATCCCCTTTTGATCAATGATCCTCGCTTTTCACCCGCTGGAATATTGGCTCCCAAAAGCAAGGCGGATCTGGCATTTGTGATGCATATGTTATCCTGGCTTTCCACCTCTGGAACCGCTGCCATTGTAGAATTTCCCGGCGTCCTCTACCGTGGAGGTGCCGAAAAGAAGATCCGCAAATACCTGATCGATAATAACTATATCGATACGGTGATCCAGCTGCCCCCAGACCTCTTTTTTGGCACCACCATCGCCACCTGCATCATCGTGCTGAAGAAGAGCAAAAAAGACAATTCCATCCTCTTTATCGATGCCTCCGCAGAGGTGGTGAGAGATGGCAACAAAAACAAGCTTGCCCCTGCCAATCGCCTGCGTATCCTGGATGCCCATATCCAACGCCAGGATATCCAGTATTTTGCCCGGCTGGTGCCCCATGCCGAGATTGCGGAAAATGATTATAACCTCGCCGTAGGCGCGTATGTGATAGAGGAAGATACCAGCGAGCAGGTGGATATCGATGAGCTTAACGCCCATATCGCCGCCATCGTGACCAAACAGCAGCAATTGCGGACTGCCATTGATGAGATTGTGGCAGACCTGGAAGAGCGGAAATAACAATATGACTTTTTATCTAAATAGGCTTCTATCTCTACTTGATAGCAACGGTAAGATGGGTTTGGATAGTGTTGCCATGGATATAATGCCCCTGGGGAGTATTGGCACCTTTATACGAGGTAATGGAATACAAAAGAAAGACTTTACTGATAGTGGCGTTGGCTGTATTCATTACGGTCAGATTCATACATTTTATGGAACTTTTGCACTTGAGACTAAGACTTTTGTATCTGCAGAACACGCCAAAAAATTAAGAAAGGCAAAGAAAGGCGACCTTGTTATTGCCACCACGAGTGAAGATGTGGACGGAGTGTGTAAAGCTGTAGCTTGGCTGGGCAATGAAGATATTGCTATCAGTAGTGATGCCTATATATTCAGGCACAATCAAAATCCAAAGTATATATCCTATTTATTCCAAACAAGAATGTTCCATGAGCATAAAAAACGATATGCCACAGGGACAAAAGTTATTCGTGTCTCAGGTGCTAATATTGCAAAATTCCAAGCCCCCATCCCTCCACTTCCAGTCCAAGAAGAGATTGTAAGTATTCTCGATAAGTTTACTAAGCTGGAAGCGGAGCTGGAAGCGGAGCTGGAAGCGCGAAAAAAGCAGTATGATTACTACCGTAATCAACTGCTTTCTCCTATTGAAATAGGTGACAAATGGTATATAAATGAGAAAGAGATTGAGTGGAGGACACTGGGAGACGTTGGGAAAATCTGTATGTGTAAGCGTGTCATGAAGAATCAAACAAACATCGAAGGGGGTATCCCTTTTTACAAAATTGGTACATTTGGTAAAGATGCTGATGCTTTTATTTCTGAAGACTTGTATCTTGATTATAAAAGCCGCTATTCTTTCCCTAATCGTGGCGAAGTACTAATCTCAGCAGCAGGGACCATCGGTAGAGCAGTAATATACAACGGCGAGCCAGCATATTTCCAAGATTCAAATATTGTCTGGATACAGAATGATGAGTCTATTGTGAAGAATAAATACCTATTCTACTATTATCAAATCGTAAACTGGAAAACAGATGGTGGAACAATATCACGTCTGTATAATGACAATCTCGCAAAAACAAAAATCCCCATCCCTCCACTTGAAGAACAAGAACGTATAGTAGCCATCTTAGACAAATTCGATGCTTTGGTCAACGACATCTCCATCGGTCTTCCTGCCGAGCTCACATTCCGCCGCCAGCAATACGAATATTACCTCAACAAGCTGCTCACTTTCAAGAATAAAGATAATGGAAAAGGTGTTTAGATGAAGTATGACATTGTAGCCCAGAGCTTGGAAAGCACCGTTGTGGCGGCTTATGAACCGCTTCCCCAAAAGGAATCCGCCCACCAGAGCGAAGCTGCTTTGGAAAAGGAATTTATCGAGCTGTTACAGGCCCAAGCCTACGAATATCTGCCCATCACCTCGGAAGCTGAACTTATCATCAATCTGCGCCGTCAATTGGAAGCCTTGAATGGCTACACATTCTCAGATGCCGAGTGGGATCAGCTCTTCACGGGCAAGATCGCCAATCTCAATTTTGGCATCCCGGAAAAGACCACTATCATTCAGGAAGATCATATCCAACTGCTCACCTGCGATGATGGAACGATCAAAAACATCTACCTCCTGGATAAGACAAATATCCACAACAACCGCCTGCAGGTGATCAATCAATACAGCGTGGAGGATGGGCAAAGGGTAAATCGCTATGACGTTACCATCTTGGTAAACGGTCTTCCTTTGGTTCATGTGGAGCTCAAAAAGCGCGGGGTGGAGATCAAGGAGGCGTTCAACCAGATCAATCGTTATAGCCGGGAGTCTTTTTGGGCGGGCAGCGGCCTCTTTGAATATGTGCAGATCTTTGTGATCTCCAATGGCACCCACACCAAATATTACAGCAATACCACCCGTGATACGCACATCAAACAGCATCGGGATACAGGTGGCAGGAGGGGCAAACAAACCAGCAACAGCTTTGAATTTACCTCCTGGTGGGCGGATGCCAACAACCGTCCCATCCCAGACCTGATGGATTTTGGACGCACCTTCTTTGCCAAACACACCCTCCTCAATCTGCTCCTCAAATACTGTGTATTTACCACCGATAAGCTGCTATTGGCGATGCGCCCCTATCAGATAGTTGCCACCGAGCGGATCATGCGGCATATTGAGATTTCCCATAATTACAAGACCTATGGAACTGTGGAAGGCGGCGGTTATATCTGGCATACCACCGGCAGCGGCAAGACCCTCACCTCCTTCAAAACCGCACAATTAGCCAGGCAGCTTGATTATATTGATAAAGTGCTGTTTGTGGTGGATAGAAAAGACCTCGATTATCAGACCATGAGGGAGTATGACAAATTTGAGCGCGGTGCCGCCAATAGCAACACCAGCACTGCCAAGCTAAAAGAGCAGCTGGAAGACCCCCATGCCCGCATCATCATCACCACCATCCAAAAACTTTCCATCCTCATCAGAAGGGAAAAGCAACACCTCTCTTACAACCAGAGGATGGTGATTATCTTTGATGAATGCCATCGCTCCCAATTTGGTGATATGCATGCTGCCATCACCCGCACCTTCAAAAAGTATCATCTTTTTGGCTTTACGGGCACCCCCATCTTTGCCGCCAATTCCAGCAGCAGTTCCCAGCCCACCCTCAGGACCACCCAGCAGGTATTTGGAGAAAAGCTGCATACATACACCATTGTGGATGCCATTATGGATAAAAACGTCCTGCCCTTTAGGATAGATTATGTAAGCACCATGAAAGAGCAGGAAGACATCGCCGATGCCAAGGTGTGGGATATAGACCGGGAACGGGCGCTTGCCGCCCCCCAGCGCATCTCAAATATCGTGCAGTATATCCTCACCCATTTTGATCAAAAGACCAAGCGCAACAGCCACTATCAGCTCAAAGACAGGCGCTTGGCTGGCTTCAATTCCATCTTTGCCGTGGCATCCATAGACCTGGCAAAAAGATATTATGCCGAGTTTCAAAGGCAAATGGCGGATATCCCCAGCGATAAAAGGCTGAAGGTGGGGATAATCTATAGCTTTACCGTAAACGAAGACGATCCCCCTCTGGAGGGCATCATCCAAGACGAAAACCTGGAGGATACTGGAAGGCTGGATCACAGCTCCCGTGATTTTCTGGATGCTGCCATTGGGGATTATAACCGGATCTTCAATACGAACTTTGATACTTCCAGTGATAAGTTTCAAAACTACTACAAAGACGTCTCTCAACGGGTGAAAGACCGTGAATTGGACCTCCTGATCGTGGTCAATATGTTCCTCACCGGCTTTGATGCCACCACCCTGAATACGCTGTGGGTGGATAAAAACTTGCGCCTGCACGGCCTGCTGCAGGCCTTTTCCAGAACAAACCGCATCCTCAATACCATCAAGACCTATGGCAATATCGTATGCTTTCGCAATCTGGAAAATGCCACCAACAAGAGCATTGCCCTGTTTGGAGACAAGAATGCCTGCGGAATAGTGTTGCTAAAGACCTTTGATGAATATTACAAGGGCTATCTGGCAGGTGAAAGGCAAATCCCGGGATATGTGGAATTGATAGCTGATCTACAAGAGAGATTCCCCGTGGGGGTGATGATCGTGGGAGAACAAAACCAAAAGGACTTTATCAAGCTCTATGGCAATATCCTCAAAGTGCGCAATATCCTGGTTTCCTTTGATGAATTTGCCGGGCAGGAAATCCTCTCCGAGAGGGATTTTCAAGATTATCATAGCATGTACATCGATCTCTATCACGAATACAGAGGCAGGGACAAGGGCAATTCGGAAAACGTCAACGATGACATCGTGTTCGAGATGGAACTAATCAAACAGGTGGATTTTAGCATCGACTTTATCCTGCAGCAGATCAAGAAATATCAGGATAGCCACCAAAAAGACAAAGAGATAATCGTCAATATCACCAAGACGGTGGATTCCAGTATGGAACTGCGCAACAAGAAAGACCTTATCCTGCAATTCATCGCCAGCCTCACCCCCTCCAGCGATGTGGACCAGGATTGGCAAAGCTTTGTGGAAGAACGTAAAATCACGGAATTGGACAAAATCATCGCCGATGAAGAGCTGAATAAAGATGAGACCTACAAATTTATGCAAAGTGCGTTTATCAATGGGTATATCCAAGAGACAGGCACGGCAATCACGAAGGTACTGCCGGCTGTTTCCCGGTTCACGAAAAGCGGGGAACGCAGCAAGAAAAGAGAATCTGTATTGGAGACGCTGACGGCGTTCTTTATGAGATTTAGTGATATAGTGAGTTTTTAGTGCGTGGCAAGAAGGAGCGATAATGATTAAGAAGATCGAGTCAATTATTAATCTTGGAGTTTTCAATAATTTCATCTGGGATAACGAAGTTAAAAAAGACAATGGAACAGTCGCTGAGTTCAAAAAAATTAATGTGCTATATGGTAGGAACTGGTCAGGCAAGACATCATTGTCACGCATTTTTAAAAGTCTCGAAGATCGTGAAATCTCGGATAAAATAAAAAGCGCAGAATTCAGAATTGTCCTTGATGATAAGCAACAAATCACCAACAATGATGTGTCGCAATGTCCCATTGAAGTGAGGGTATTCAGTAGCGATTTTGTTGGAGAATACCTACAATGGCTTAATGATGAAAGTAGTGGAGAGATACAATCTTTTGCCATAATGGGAGAAAAGAATATTGAAATCGAAAAGAAAATCAAAGAATTACGGGATCATCTCGGTAATGTAGAAGAAAAAAGCGGACTAGAATTTGAACGTTCTATCATAATTGAATCATCTAAAAATGCAAGTGAGCAAAAAAATGCCTATGCTGCTAATCTCAAAACTCAACTCAGAAACAAAGCTCGTGAGATTAAGGAAAACCAGATTTTTAAAGATGTTAATTACGATATAACCAAGATTACTCAAGATATAGAAAGTTTGGAGCATTCACCAAAGTCACCATTGTCTGAACAGGAGGTAGGTGCATTAAATATATTTTTGAAAGACGAAGTTAAACCAGCACTTAAGGATTTTAAGATAGAGTTACAAGACATAAAAGAGCTGGCGGACTCTGCTAATGTTCTTTTAAACAAAAAAGTCTCACCTTCCAGACCAATACAGCAACTCATAAGTGATGCTCTTCTTCAAGAATGGGTCAGAAATGGAATCGATCTACATAAGTCAAAATTAGAGAAATGTGCTTTTTGTGGAGGAGTTATAAATGATGAGCTATGGAGAAAACTTGATGCACATTTTTCCCAAGAATCTGAATTATTAAGGAAGGAACTCAATCAATTGCTGGATGAGGTCAAGGAAAATATTGAAACCTGTGATTTTAACATACCCGTCTCTATAACTGACTTTTATGCCTTATATTCAGAAAAAGCTTCTCAAGTTATCAATAATCTAGCCAACAGTAAGACCAAACATGATAGGTTGCTGTCGATTATAAAGGACATTTTAGAGGTTAAACTAAAAAACATCTTTGCTCCAATTGATCCCATAGATACCAGTGAACTAATATCTTCTTTGAATGATAGTATCAAAAGCTTGAATAAGCTCTTACAAAAGAATAATGCAGAAGGATTGAATCTATCTTCAACGCAGATGGAAAAGAGAGAGACGCTTCGCCTTGAAGTTGTCCGCAAGTTCCTTGACGATACAAATTATGATCAATCCATCAATGAACTTAATAAACTTAAGGACAACGATGAAGAGCAGCTGAAAAGGTTGGCTAGTATAGATGGTAAGATTGAAGTAATCCTTCAAGAGATCAGCCAATTAACTTCAGAACTACGAGATGAAAGAAAAGGAGCAGACAAAGTAAATGAGTATCTATCAAGCTACTTTGGGCACGAATCATTATCTTTGGAAGCTGTTAAAGGCGTTGATTCCGATGACTATAAGTTCATAATCAAAAGAGGAGAGAAACAAGCGTATAATCTTAGTGAAGGTGAAAAGAGTCTAATCTCATTTTGCTACTTTATGGCTAAGCTAGAAGATTTGGACACTATGGGGAAAGAAGTAGTTGTTTGGATTGATGATCCTGTTTCAAGCTTGGATAATAATCATATATACTTTGTATTTAGCCTAATTGAAAACCTTATTGTTAAGCAAATGAAAACAGATGGCTCAAAGTTTTCCCAACTCTTCGTATCTACGCACAACCTGGAGTTTCTTAGATATTTGAAAACAATGGCGTTGAAAAAGAAGCATGCACACTTTATTGTCAAAAGAACATATGCCAGAAGTAGTATCAAGATGATGCCACGTCATCTAAGAGAGTATGTAACAGAGTTCAACTATTTATTCCATCAGATATATCTATGTGCATATGAGGAAGGTTCTTGTGATAATCCAGAAAAATACTACAGTTTTGGTAACAATCTGCGAAAATTCTTAGAGGCTTATCTCTTCTTCAAATACCCCTGCAAGAATGATAATGAATTTGGGTTAAGGGAACGTATCCTTAAGTTTTTTGATGACGATCTATTATCGCAAATAGTAATCTTCAGAATAGGCAACGAGTTATCACACCTTGAAAAGGATATTGAAAGGAGCATGGAACCCATTGATGCTTCAGAGTTTCAAAAGGCAGCCTATCTGGTTTTAAAAAAAATTAAAGAAAAGGATATTGATCAGTATAAGGCGTTGATTCGCAGCATAAACGGTCAAGATATAGTAACAAGTTAGCACATTTATTAAGAGCCTAAGCATCAACCGTCCTCGCCACCCATGCCTTATTATCCCAGCAGAGCACGGTATCACTAATCCCGTCGAATATTTAGATCTATCGCACAATTCTACCACTACAAAGGATTTTGGAACTTGACAAAATCATAATGGCATTTATTCATGTTATGTATCTCTTTTTGAAGTATACTTTCCTGGCTGCTTCCAATTATATTTTACTACACATCAGATAGTTACTCCATACAAGGAGGTTGTTATGAATGAATACGCTTTCGATATTCGCATAGATGGTGATCAGCTTTCACCCGCCACGATGTC
The DNA here is from genome assembly GCA_012519465.1 of Candidatus Cloacimonadota bacterium. Classification (GTDB taxonomy): domain Bacteria; phylum Cloacimonadota; class Cloacimonadia; order Cloacimonadales; family Cloacimonadaceae; genus UBA3900. The sequence continues at coordinate 2,525 of JAAYQD010000342.1, read as the reverse complement.
TTTTCTGGATTTGGCACCCTTTTTATATGCATTTAGTGAGGCGGTGCAAGCAGAAGGAAAGAAGCTCGGGATTCCTGTCACCGCCAAAGAGCATGAAATCAACTTGGTTAGTATTGAAGGTGGCAGTCTTATATTAAAGTACAATGAGACATCAGAGCAGATGAATAACATATTGGCTTCTATAATATCTGCATTCGCAAGCAACACTGCCGCTATACCCACGCAAAAAACAAAAGATTTTATCAAGAGTGCTGCCGACCTCTCCAAGAAGAACAATTATACCATATCCTGCCACTCCCCGTTTATCTCGCAACAACCCATCAAGCTGACGGATAAGTACTATCAAATGCCAACCTTTAAGGTGAGGACCTTCAGTGAACCCTCGTGGATATACGGCAAATTGATCGGTATTGGTGGCAAAGAAAATCCCACCGCACGCATAGTGTCATTAGATGGAAAGGTTGTTACGTGTAAGATACCAGATAAGGACTTGGCAAAAGAAATGGCACATCATTTGTATGGAGATATGCTGAAGATAGTTGGCGAGGCTTGCTATAAACATGATGATCAATGGGTTCTCGATGATTTTATTATTAGCAGTTTTTCAGTAATGGAATCCACGGGAATTGCACAGGCTGTACAGGAGATCAAACCGTTCTTGGCTGATAAATACAACTCCATAGAAGATATTGATGCGCACATTAGGAGTATGAGAGATTGATATGTCTATCATAATGTTAGATACACACGTTATCACTTGGGCAATCAAAGAAAAGCAATCGACACACAAAAGCATAAGATAAGACACGCTCAACAGCTTTTGGAGCAACTTGACAAACAAGAATCACATACAATGATATCCACTATCGTGGTAAGTGAGCTGCTCAGAGATGTTGATCTTGACGTACAGATTGATTTGTTTGACGTTTTGCAAAAGCGATTTATCATTGTGCCATTTTGCGCCAGGGCTGCTCTGGAGTGTGCCATGATTTCTAAGCAACATGATATGAAACACCCCAAGCAAGACCTCAATAGTTTTCACAGCAATACTGCCATCAAAGCAGATTGGATGATTTTGGCTACTGCATTGGCCAACGGTGTGGAGATTTTATACACTGAGGATAAAGCTCTCACAAACATGGCAGAATTAGTAAAAGATAGGATTGCAGTAGAACCTATACCTGTGCCGATTCAGACAGATCTATTTGAAGTTTTAGATTCCTAATAGGCATAGACTGCGAGTAGCTGGCGTCTTTTATTAACCACGAAAGGCACGAAATCACACGAAAGGGTTTTTAACCACGAATTCCACTAATTACCATAATAAAAAGAGCACAACCGAAGACTGTAACCACTTGGTAACACTGGATTTATCCGGTGGTTTTGCCGACTTTAGTCGGCTTTTATTATACTATCAAGCGAGCACCGCTCGCCCCTAAAACCTTGCTCGCGCAGCGAGCTCCTTAAAGAGTCTCGGCAGAGACGGCAGTTCAGGTCAAAAATATCGGGCGCAGCCCGTCTTCCTTCGAGCGATAGCGAGCCTCGAGCGTAAGCGAGTTCCCCTCAGGTGCGCCAGCACCTTCTTACTACTCACCAACTTACAATCTCAATTAATTAGAAGCTGCATCCGTCAACTACAGGCTTTTATTTTTCTAAATCACTGCCTTCCTCTTCCTCCTCCCCTTCTGCCACAAAAGATTCGGGGTTGGGAACGTTGGTATATACCCTGAAGAATCTTTCTGGCAACAGCCAGTCGAGCTTGAGATTGATAGATTCAAGAAAAGTGGTTATTTGTGCCAAAAGTAAGAGCGAGATGGCAGATATGAATGCACTTACGGCGCCTACTATTAGATAATGTTGTTCAAGACCAGAGGTGGAAACAATGCCGACAACTGCTATAGCTGCCACCGCTATAAGGATATATCCCACGATATTGGCGATGGTAGTGATATCCATAATAACCTCCTGTATGTGTTATATTGATTTGTATTGAAATATCTATCTCTGCCAAGCCGCGCAGCTCGCAGTATCTATTTTGCTTACAAAAACAAGATGGAGGGGGACTATTGAATGTCAAGAAAATTATTGCATGATACGCGATCTTAGGGGACAGGGGGAGGCGGCTTCGCCGCAGGGGTTAGGGGCGGGCTGCGCCCGATTGTTTTGCCCTGAAATGCCGTCTCTGATGAGACTCTTTAGGGAGCTCGTTTCGCGAGCGTTGAGAGGCGCCGAGGCGCCAGTTGAGTGTTCGCTTTGCTCACGGTTGAGCTTCGCTTCGCTCAAGTTGAGCGTGCTTCGCACTGCTATGAAGCAGCTGACGCCGCTTTTGGTTTAACCACGAAAGGGTTTTTAACCACGAATTCCACTAATTATAAGAATTTCACTAATTCAAAATAGACTTTACTTTAGCGAAACCCTATCAACTATCAACTAATAACTAAGGTGGCATCTTATAATAAAAAGGGCACAACCGAAGGCTGTAAACACTTGGTAACACTGGATTTATCCGGTGGTTTTGCTGACTT
>JAAYQD010000341.1 GCA_012519465.1 Candidatus Cloacimonadota bacterium | reverse complement strand
GGACGATTTCACCGATATCCTGATTAATGACAGCCCGCTTGAATACCTCACCAACAACGACGGGCACAGCCAGCCCTTCGATAACCTGCCGCTTCCATCATACCTGATGGGACATGAGTATGTACAACTGCTTTGGAAATACTACCACGTAAGCGGCGGCAGCAGTTCCCGGGCGCAATTGCGTTTGGATGATATCATCGTCCAGCGTCCTGATAACAGCCTGCCCCCTGTGACAGACCTTTCCATCCACCAGGCACCGGAAGACAGCGGTATCCTGCTGGAGTGGACTTATTCCACACCTATGGATAGATTCCTGATCTACAGTAGCGATGAACCCTACTTCCATCCCGCTCCTGAAAACCTCCTGACAACGGTGGATTATCCCGGCACCCAATATCTGGACCCCACATCTCATGAGCGGAGGTTCTATATCGTGATAGCAGAGCGTGACGACAGCCCCGGGAGAAGGGCCGCGGCTATCAGACGCCCCTGATTTACCCACTCACCACCCGCCCTTGCCCATGAACCACCCTTGTCTCACCCTTGTCGAGACAAAGGAGAGACAAGGGTGGTTCATGGGCAAGGAGTGCCCAGGCGCTAAGGTTCCAGGTTTCAGAGAAACGGCGGGATGCCGCCCCCTGGTCTCTGGCCTTTGGTCTCTGGCCTCTCGGCTCGCGTAGCGAGCCCCTGTCCACTATCCCCTAAGCCGGCCACCGGCTGGCGCCTCTTATTTTTTCATTGACATAATAAGCCCACTGCGCATTCTGGACATTATGATGAATTTGGATAAGAGTCTCGAAAACATAAATGAAAGACCTCACCTCAAAAGAAGGGGAATAGCCTTGCAACTATTGCCCTTAAAGTCCGTTCCAACCTCGGTTTCCGAAGAGGGGTGGGCTTTTTTTGTTTGTGAGTAATCACGTGTTTTAAGCTCTTTCCCCCATAACATCTCCCGTATCTCCCAATAGTGTGTCCTCATCGCATTCCTAAGCGACGGGGCGAAGCTGTATCATGGATTTAGCTTATTCAAGTGTCAGTTCCCCATAATTTATCCCCTATTCATCAAATCAAGAATAAGCCACTTGGCAAAACAAAAGAAATGAACGAAACAACGCTTTCCAACAAAGACCTATTCTACAAACGCCTGATGTGGGATTATGATATTCCCGCCCAGGACGTGCGTGCCGTGCTGTGGGGAGAAAAAGATAAAGCAGGGCATTACGATGCACATGGGCTGTTCAAAAAAGCAATTGAGAGCTATTCTTGGTTCATTATCCTAGATCTTATCCCGCTGCCCAGGATCAAAGAATTGCTCACAGATTTTAATTTAAACACCTTGAGAGATAAGAAACTAACAGAACGCTATGCCTTTATCAAAGCCAAATTGGAAGAGCTTGTATAGATTGCAGGATGAAGTCCTGCTTCTCCTCAAGGATAAGTTATCCCATTTTTATTTAACGGGTGGGACAGCTTTGAGCCGTTACTACCTGCAACATAGGTATAGCGAGGATCTGGATTTTTTCTGTCATGATAAAGTAGAGTTCGAGAAAAGCGTTAATGCTATAGCCCGTATTCTTGCAACCTCTAAGCTCTTGGACGAGCAACTGGTGCAAATATCTGAAACGTACGCCCGCTTCTTTGTAGGTCCAATGAGGGAACTGAAGATCGATTTTGTGTATGAGGAGATTGAACCTGTTGGAGGTGCCAAGATTGAGAATGGCATCAAGATCGATAATCCGACCAACATCTTGACGAATAAACTATGTTGCATCGTAGGCAGAGACGAACCCAAAGACCTGTTTGACATCGTCTCCATAGCCAGGGCGTATTCGTTTGACTGGAAAGATATATTTTGGGCAGCCAAAGCAAAACAGCTATTGGATGAAACTGATGTAACAATCAGGCTTCAGACGTTTCCAGTGGAATTGTTTAAGACAGTAAACTGGACTGTTGGCACAATTGATTTACAGCGTATCACAGAAAACTTGAAGCAGATTACACAAGACTTTGTATTGGGGAGTAGCAATTCTTTGGGAATAGCGAAACCGGAGCTGCCGAGATATGACTAAATGGCGGGGCGAAGCTGTATGCAACATATAGTTGCTTTATTATTCAGATTTCCGATAAGTGCATAAAGCTCTGAGGGGTCTAATGCTATCGCATTATATAGATACCACATAATTAGAAGTTTGTAAGGCATTAATCCCAATCACGGCTTAAAGAGTGCTTTATTGACCATGACGCGACAATCAACGTAAAAGTGAAAAAAATGAATAAGAAAAAGAAACAAGAAAACAACTTAGAAGATATCAGTTTTTGGAAAAAGATTTGGCTAATCTTAGAAAAGAAAGAGAAATGGTACTTGGTGGGCATCTTTTTCCTTCAGTTTATTGGTTCTTTGGTTGAAATAGTGGGGCTTGGTGCCATTCCGGCATTCATCCTTGTTTTGGCAACTCCTGAGAAGATTCTCTCTCATAAAGTGATGGGTAGCTTTTTGCTAAGTTTGAATATCACTACTGCAGAGAAGCTTCTTACCTGGGGCTCAGTTGCCTTGATAGTGATTTTTATCATAAAAAACGCCTTTCTGATTATCACCGGATATATTAAGTCCAACTACTTGAGATCGCTACAGGTGAGATACGGCATGGAGCTGTTTAGGCGGTATATGTTTGCAGATTATACCTTCCTGATGGGTCGTAATCCTGCTGAACTGCTCAGGAATTGTATCACTGAAGTATCCACAGTTGTCATCAGCATCTTACAAGGGATTATGAATCTGTTTTTGGACGTGCTTTTGATTATTAATATAACAGTTGTGCTTTTTATTATGCAGCCCTTGGTTACTGTGTTCACGGTTGTCATTATTGGTGCTGTAGCATTTATATTTCTTAGATTCACCCGCAAAAAGATGGAAAGATTGGGCAAGAAGGCACAAATGGCCCGCCGGAGCATGGTGAAGGCAGTAAACCAAGGTTTGCATGGTATCAAAGAGACCAGGATTATGCATGCCGAACAGTTTTTTATTGAAGATTATGGGGCAGCAGTTCAGCAAACGGCAAGATCTGCCAAGCTTCATGCCCTGGTTTCCACTTCGATAAAGCCAATCTTTGAGACTTTGGCAGTCACAGCACTCATTCTTATCACTTTTTTGATGTATCTGCAAAACAAATCAATAGCCGGTGTAATCCCTGTTTTATCAGCTTTTAGTATTGGTATGATCAGGTTGTTGCCTGCCATCCGGGAAATCACTTCCACCATATCAACACTAAGATACTCATTTTATTCAGTCAATCCAATTTATGAGAGCAAGTTTATTCCGGAAATACTTCATTCCCCGGAACAATCCGAATCCTTTGATGAGGACCAACGTGTTGAATTTAATGAACAGTTGGAACTTAAGAACATCAGCTACACCTATCCCAATTCAGCCACCCAGGCTGTAAGAGATGTGAGCATCACGGTGAAAAAGGGAGAGGTGGTGGCATTGGTGGGTAGCTCTGGTGCAGGCAAAACCACCTTGATTGATATCATTACAGGTCTTTTGACTCCTGATAGTGGTAAAATGCTTGTGGATGGGATAGATG
>JAAYQD010000340.1 GCA_012519465.1 Candidatus Cloacimonadota bacterium | reverse complement strand
CGCATTCAATGTCGCTCACTACCGAACGTTTAAATGCTTCACTATAAATCAGTCGTGGTTTCTTTTGTTTCATAATTCTACTCCTAATAAGGTGAACTATGTGTCAACCAATTTAAGGACGGGTCAGAGCGCCCAGGGGACAGGGGTCAGTGGTCAGGGAACAGTGTGGGGTCAACAGCGAACTCGCGTAAGCGCTCAACCGGCGCCTTGGCGCCTCTCAACTGCTTGCACAGCAAGCTCTCAACTGCGAGCCAGCTCGCCTCTATATCTTCATCACCTTTTTTGTCACCGGCAGCTGCCCTTTCACCTGTACTTTCACCAGGTAAATCCCGCTGGCGCAGGGTGATCCCTGTGTATCTCTTCCGTCCCAAACCAGGCTTTTGGCGTCAGAGCCATCAAAACTCTGTTTCTTGACCAATTGTCCACGCAGGTTGTAGATACCCACCTCTCCCCTGGCTTTGCCATCCCCTGTGATATTGATTGTGAGGGGGATGCGAGTGGAGAAGGGATTGGGGTAGAGGCTGATGGCAAGGGGCGGTTGAACGAGGTCATCATTTGCCACGGGCTGGAGATATAGCACGGGGCTGGGGTCGGAGAGGTTATCATAATAATCGGCTGCCCTGATGGTGATTTGGTGGGATGTTTGGGGGTCAAGTTCGATCAGCGCTGACTTTGCATAATAGGGAACCGAGAACATAAAATCACCATTGTGGTAGATATTAAAATCTGTCCAGTTGTGCGGCGTTTCCTCTGCCACGCCCTGCCAATACAGATAAAGATAGCCTGTGTTGGGATATTCCACTGCGTTATAACAGAGATGATCGGGATAGGCAGAGGCAGGTATCTGATTCAGAACCAGCTCGCTCCATGCTTCAAGGGGAGTGGCAAAGATATCGTTATCGTATTCATACACATAGCTGATGTCAGATTGGTCGTTATAAACATGAACTTGCCAATTTTGATTGGGATATTTGAGGTGTTGGCAGAGGGGGAGGTCCCTATCCAAATCGTGTTGGATAAGCAGGGTGACAGGCTCAGATTCACCGCTTTCCAATTCCAGATAAGAAAAGCTGCTGAGGCGCAGATTCCCCATGTCATCCATCACCTCCAAGCGTGCCCAACTGTCACCGTGTTCGCGGTTTTGAAATTTATCCCAGATGGTGCCCTCTGAAAGCTCCACTTCTATATTTCCCTCATCATGGAGGCGGGTGTGTCGTCTCAGATAGCGATAGTCTCCCTCCTCATACAGCCAATTGATATAATCGAAGGCATATACCCAAAAACGATGGACAACGGGGAACAGGGTGAGATTATCCTCGATCACGAATTGTCCCACCATATAGCGGTGTTGGGGACCCAGCTCATGCAGAGTAAGCTCCAAATCCAGCGAGCTTTCCGGCTGATAGGCAACGACATTCTCAAAACCATCCACACAGCCATACAGCCACTTTTCGGAGTTTTCGATTCTTGCCTTGCCGATCACATAAAAGGGTTCTTCCATGTCCAGTTCCATACTGAAATCCTGATTTAAGTCCACTGCCTGGTTGTGGATGATCTGCCCTGATGCTTCGCTCACAATGTCGATCTGGGCATCCGTAAGTGCCAGAGCGCCGGGGTAATTCAACACTCCCTGCACCTCTGTGACGGGCTCCTCATCCCACAGCCAGGGGATATAGTCCACCAGCGGCAGGGACGGGGAATCCAACTGGTCGTTGATGCCGAGGTCTATCTCTGCGGGGTCGTTTGTGCCCCAAAAGTTGTTTTCGGCTTTGATGACGATGCTTGAATTGGTGTAGGAATAGCAAAATACGCTGTGCAAGGTGTTGGATTCATCGATGTTGTCATAGATTTGGTTTTCGCCCTGTGCCCAAGCGTGGTAGATGCTCAGATCTCCCAAGATGGGGTTGGCATTGGTACCCAGATAGAATCCGGTGAAGTTGCCATAGATTTGGTTGCGTTCAAAATATGGCTGACTGGTGGCTCCGGCTACCATCACTCCGGCGCCGGAATCGGCATTCCCGCTGATAAAGTTGTGCCGGATGATGTTTTCCTCCACATAGCCGGAGGCGTTGAGGAGATAGATGCCGGTGAGGTTGTATTCGATGAGATTGTGGTGGATGTGGGGTTGGATGGCATTGGCGCCCACCACGTCCCAGCCGGTAATGCCCTGCTTGAAATTGTGGTGGATGTGGTTGTGATTGATCTGGGGACTATTGGAGCCGCCTCCGGATTGGTTGGAGAGCTGGATGGCAGCATAATATTGGGTGCCGGTGCCGTTGTAGCGGATTTCGTTGTGATGAACGTGTGCCAAGGTGTTTTGGGGGATGAGGATGCCGTTGTGGATGCTGTATTCCACTATATTGTCGTGAACGTCCATCACAGCGGGGTTTCCGATGCCATAGAGCTGCATCCCCTTTTGGTTCAGATTGAAGCGGCAGTGATGGATATGGACGGGGGAATTGACGCTGTTGATGCCATAGGTGGCTTTTTCTATATAACAGTGGGCAAATTCGCTTTGGGAGGCGGCATTATCCAGGCGGATACCCGTCCATAAGGCGTTGGGATCGGCTTGGCCACTTTCAAAGCGGATGCTATCGGCGGGGGTGCCCACGGCGATGATGGTTCCAGAGGCGTTGATGCGGTAATCTCCCATGGCATAGACTATTACTCCGGGCTCGATGGTGAGGGTTTCCCCGGCGGGGATGGTAACCTCTCCCACCAGGTTGTAAGGGCTGTTTTGCAGGCTCCACGTGCCGGATTGCACTCCGCTGATATCTGTGGCGGCAAGGCTGGCAGCCACAAAAAGAATGATAAGACAAATTATGCTTTGTTTCATGATAGAGATACTCCTTGGATTGTGCTTTTGGGGGATAAAAAAGAGGAAGCCCAACCCTAAAAAGCAGGTGTGGACTTCCTCAATCTGTGTGCGGTCACGGCTTACTCTGTGATAGCGCCTGTGGGGCAAACGCCGATGCAGGCAAGGCAATCGATGCAAGCGTCTTCGTCGCAAACGGCTTTATCATCTTGCATGCTGAGCGCATTGGTGGGGCAAACTTCCACGCAAGCGGCGCATCCAATGCAAGTGTCTTTATCGATCTTGATGGCCATGGTAATCTCCTTGTATTGTTTTTTACTATTGTTTTGAGTACGGCTGTAATGTCAAGTAAAAAAAAGAGTTTTTTCTAAACATTTGCAAACACTATAAATTGAGTTTCCTTGAGTGAGGATTAATGATGTGGTTTGAACGCCTGGAACCGGGTGAACAGAGAATGATTTGATGAATAAAAAAGCCGCAGAATGAATCCACGGCTTGAAAGATTTGGGATGGCAAAGTATTATGGCAGCCACTCGTCTTTGATGGTGGGCTTTTCTTTGATATTGGGATCATCCACCTCGTAAACCTGGTTGGTGATGCTATAAATTATCTCAATCCCCTTTTTGCCAAAGGCTTCTGTGGTGATGCCTTTCACTATCATCTCATCATAGGAATAGTCAAACGTAAAGCTTTCCGATTCAAAGGTGCCAAGCTCGTCCAGAGACATGGGGTAGTCTCCAAAAGCGTCTTGCCTGCGATAATCTTCAATGCTTTTGAGAATATGTTCAAATATGGGGATTACTTCCTCTACCTTATGCTGGGCTATCAGCTCTTTTTCTTTGTCTATCTTCATTTGCTGCATGCCAAAGATGAAGACCAACACCAAGCCCACAAGCATCAGAATCATGATCAGCTCCACAAGGCTGACCTTGCGGGAAGGATCGCGGTCATCAACCATGGCTTTGGCTTTGACAGCTTTATTTCTCAAGGAAGCAGGGGAGCCTGACTCCTGAGGCTTTTTGTTTTCAGGAACCACTGGTGTCTCAATAGTTTGATTTCCGGTGTTCTCGACCATGTTTTCCTCCAGGGGATTTTCATTGGAATCATAGTTTTTGGACTGCGTCATTTTGTCAAAGGATTTATTATGTTTTGGTCAAAAAGAGGATGATTTGTCATCTGCTTATGCACTGTCCGGGGGTTTACAAGCCCCAAAAACGGAAGGAACGCTCCAACATTACTTCGTGGGAGAAGCCTATATCCCGGGGTTCATATTTCACGGTGTAGCCCAGCTTGAATTGTCTGGGCAAAAACATCCTCAGAGATGTATCGTGGGAGACCAGGATGCTGGTGCGCTTTTGCAGGTCTGTGGCTTCCTGCAAGCCAAGGGTGTATTCCAGATATACCATTCTTGCCAGATATTTGCTGGCGGAGATGGAGAGATTGTTCAGCAAAATGGTGGAAGAGAACTGGGCGATATCGCTCATCAGATGTTCCAGATCCATATACTGAGCCAGTTTGTCTGGATCATTGGAGTATTCGCTAAAGAGGTTTTGGATAAAGCCGGTGTTGATGGAAAAGCCGTCCAGCCTGAAGATCCGGCGGATTTGATTTTCCAGGGGATAAAACATTGCAGAAACCAGCTGGGTGTTGAGGTTGTCTGAAATCAGGGATAGGGCTTCATCCTGCAGGTGTATCTCCTGATCGCTATCCATGCCACCGGAAGGTTGGCTATAGCGCAGCCGGGCAAGTATGTCGCTGATGGAATGATCCTGTGGATTGTCGCTGGTGAGGTTAAATTCCAGCCTTTCAAACAGCGGTTTGGAGCTATCCCGGCTGGTGCTGAGGTTGAGGGTGATAATGGTGCCATCGGCACTGCGCTTGATGAAAGATCCATCCAAGATAAAGAGGTCTTGGGATTCCAGGATGCTCAATTCCAGCCTCTCAGCATGGAAGACGTTGCCTAAGAAATCTATCTGCCCGCGCTCAGAATTGAATTTGGCTTCCTTGGCACTCCACTCCTGCCCATCATATACCAGATGCAACAGCCCGCCGGGGAGGACGTCCAGCTTGAGCGGGTAGGTGACGTAACGAACGTTGTCTCCCAGGTGGATTTTGATATCCAGGTTGAAAGGAAGGGGAATGGTGGCATCCCTATCCTGCTCCAGTTCAGGGCGTGACAATACGCTACGGAAGCTGTAGATGAGGTTGAGCAGGTTGCTGGTATTGGGCGGATACAAGGCCTGGGCATCAGAGACGAAGACATCGCCGATAATCTTCATATCATCAAAGGGACCCACCACGCTGAGGTATGGGGTGTTGCGGCCTCTCAGCATCACTTTGGAGAGGTTGCGGGCGGTGGTGAAGAAGGGGATATTGGCTAAGATGCCCGGCTCGTCTATCGCCATTTTGAAGACGCCCAAATCCAGGAAACTTATCGCAAAGTGGTTGCTGGTATCCTCTTCAAATTCGTTGAAAAATCTCAATCTGCCGTTGCCCATCACCAAGCTTCCCCGCTGTACATCCACCCTGTTATCCAAGATGCTGGCTGCCATATTGATGGATGTAATCGGCTCCGTTTGATCCTTTATCTGCAAGTAACCATTGCGGATATCCAGGTTGCCGGTTTTGATCATAAACTCTTCTTCATGGGTGCCCAATTCGCAGGATAAATACACGTTGCCTTCGGCTTCCAAGATATAATCAATATTCTTTTCCAGCCATCCAAAGATATCGCTTTCGGCGCTGATCTTGAGGCGGTTGTTACCTTCAAAGAAGTTGCCTGTGATGAAGTTATAATCCAGGCCGCCCACACCCTTCACCTTCCCAAAGTCTTTGGATTCCACATAAAATTCGTCCACCACCAAAGCCTGGGGACCTTGGTGTGCTTTGATTCTGATATCTTCCAATTCTATGATTTCTGGAATCACCAACAGAGGTGCCGTGATATCGGCTGCCAGCGCCATGCCGGGCTGCTTGGAATCCTCGCTGCCCCAAGAGAAGCCAAGGTCTCCACTGATCGCCACCTGCACAGGCAAATCTTCCACCACTTCCGAGATCAGGGCAGAGCTGAGCTGGGCGGCGATATCAACCAGGAAACCCTTGTCCCAATCTATGGCACCGCCTATCTGGGCGATATTCTTGGCATTGGATATTATCTTTCCATCCAAGACAACGGCATCCGGTGGACCGCGCAAACTGAGGATGGCGGATAAGGGTTTGAGCCCTTGTACAGAGACGGGGCCTGTGATGAGGGAGCATTCCAGATAGCGGTCGCCCTCCAGGTTATAATCTCCGTAAAGGGTAAGATCCTCGATATGGGGCAATTCCAGCTGTATATCAGGGAGGAATTGGGTAAAATCATCTGTGGAGACATTTACCACGTTGAACCTTGCAGAGCTGGATAAGGGGTCGTTTAGGGGCACCACTCCGGTGGCAAAGATCACGTCATTGACGCGTAAGGAATGGATGCTAACGACCTCACTGTGCATTTCAGCAGCAAGGTCAAACTCCAGGAGGGCACCATTGAGGCTGCCTTTCTGGGTGGAGAGAATCAGGCCTGCATCGCCACTTTTCAGGTTGTAAGAGCCGGATGCCTGCAGGTGGGTGGCATATTCAAAATCCCCTTCCAGTCCCAAGAATAAATCCGTATGGGCAAAGACCTTGTCACGATGGATGATGCCTTCCACGCTGCCCCGCACCTGTGGGGTAAAGCGGTCTATAAGCTCGTGGGGATAGATATCTGCCAGGGAGATGGTGTCAAAATCCACGTTTAGGGAAAGACTGCGATCCAGGAGGTCTCCCACCACGCTGAGGCGCTGCCCACCGGGGTTGCGTAGATCACAATCGATAAAGTAGTTCTGGATGGGCTGTTCATCTGTGGGGAAAAGGTTCAAACGCCCAGCAAGGTTGTTGACGCTGAGGCCATTGCGGGTTACGCTGAGAGTTCGGAAACTGGCTTTTACCTCAGGCAAATCTGCATAAAGGGCAAGATCCAGCTCTGCATCCAGGTTAATCGCCAGCTCTCTGGCTGAAGGCATGGGGCTGCCCAAGAGATTCACGCTCAGGCTGAGGGCTTCTGGATCAAGGCTGCCTTTTGCCGATAGCTGATGCTCCATCCAATTGGCATGCAGATTGTTGACCTGAACCATGCCATCCTGATAGCTGCCGCTGAGCTCTATCGCGGAAATGGCTTGGCCAAATACGTTGATATGCCGGGAGGAAGCGCTGAGCTCTGCATTCAGATTGCGGAAGCTGCCTTCAGCCTTGAGGTTGGCACTCACCACGCCGGAGAGAGAGGGGTGGAACATCCCCAGATCGATGCTGGTATTCACCGTGCTGGGTGCCAGGGAGGGACGTTGCATCAGGTTATTAATGGATATCTTCCCGCCCAGACGGCTGTTGCCAACAGTGGAATTTGCCAGCGATACATTGAGCTTGCCATCCTGCAGCTCGGCGCTCAAAAAGGGTAAGGACACGGGATAGGCATCGAAGATATGGGCACGTGTATTCCACATCAGGGCTTTGCCTTCGATCTCAAAATCCGCCTTGGGATCTGCCTGGGTGATGCTCACATCCAGGTTGATTTCCGAGGTGGGATTGCCTAATGCCGGATGATGGATATGGCTGGGTTGATAGGCATTTACCTGAGCCGTTGCCAGCTGTACTCTGCCTTTGTCCAAGGTGCCTTCCGCATCCAGCCTGCCTCCTTTGGGCAAGGCGGCGGAGACCTTCACCTTGGTAACCTTATCGTTGATGGCACTAATCTGAATCTTGCTGATTTCTTCCTTGATATTCAAGAGCTCTCCCTCGCCTAATTTGAGGGCAATATCCAAATCCAGATGCAGGGTGCCTTCATTAAGGTTTGCCTTTGTAAAGTATGGCCGCAAATCTGGCAATTCAAAGGGGGAAGGCGGCGGCTTCTCCTCTTCCGAGGGTTTGATCCGCAGCCACACTGTGGGAGAATTGATCTCTACATCCCTCAGCAAATGCCGTATCTTAAAACCAGAGAAGATAAACCTCAGAAGATCATAATTGACGCGCAGATTGGGCACGTCCAACACAAT
>JAAYQD010000339.1 GCA_012519465.1 Candidatus Cloacimonadota bacterium | reverse complement strand
GCCAGCTTTTCCAGCCACACCTCAAAATCGTGATGCAGACCACTTTCATCATCGTTGATAAATGCGGAGGAGGTGATGTGCATGGCATTTACCAGACACAGGCCTTCCTTGATGCCGCTTTCACGCAGTGCTGCCTGCACTTGAGGCGTAATATTGATATATTCCCGGCGTTGGGAGGTGTTGATTACGAGGACTTTACGGTATGATTTCATGGCACCAGGGGTTTTTGATTCAGATACATGGCCAGATCGGTGGGATTTTCAAAGATGAGGTCTGCGCCAGCTTTTTTCAGCTCGTCTATCTTTCCATAGCCCCAGCCTGCTCCAATGGAGATCATGCCGGCATTTTTGGCTGTTTGCATATCCACCACGCTATCACCCAAAAAGGCGATGTTTTCTACATTCACTTTCAGCCTGTCTGCCAGTTCCAAAGCTCTGGTAGGGTCTGGCTTCAAGGGCATATCCGGCTGCTCACCGCTGTAGATGCCAAAGGGGTTTTTCCCTTGGTTTATCATCGCACCCCTAAAATAATGACGAATCATCTTTTTGGTAAAGTAGTGCACCTTATTTGAAAGTATCGCCACACGGATTTTACGAGATACACACAGCTGGATCAGATGCAAAATACCCGGATATGGTTTGGTGTTGACGTGCCAGCCTTCGTCATACTTGTACCAAAACTTTTCCGCCAGATTATAGATTGCATCCTCAGTACGTTTATCCTCGGGCAAAACTTTGGTAGAAAGATCCTTCAGTCCATTGCCCACAAAATTCACGTATTCCTCAAGGGGGTGAGTGGGATAGCCTAATTCTTTCAATGCCAAGTTCATGCTTTCTGCAATGTCGCGGATACTGTCCAACAGCGTCCCATCCAGATCGAAGATGATTGCCCTGATATTGGGGATATCTTTCATTTTATCCTTCCTTATTTTGGTTTGTTGTAATATTACGTATTTCCCTATCCATTGATTGATGGACAGTTATACTTGGTAATGGAATTTCCATTCCAGTTTTAATAAATTCTTGTTTAATTGTCAAAATCAATTCATTTTGTAGGTCCCAATAATTCTTAGTTTCCGCCCACACGCCAAGGAGGATGGAAACGCCGTATTGCTCAAAACCTTGTAATAGCACCAATGGCTGGGGATCTTTCAAAGAGAGGCTGGCTCCTTCAGCGATATCTCTCAAGAGCTGCATCGCTCTTTCCAGATCATCATTGTAAGATACCATCAGCTTTACATTCACCCTGCGAATAGGATAGCGGGTGAGATTGATCACCTCAGATTTGATCATGGTTTCATTGGGAACCCTGATAAATCTATTGTCAGGTGTTTTCAGTTTTATGGATAAGAGGTCGATTGATTCTATCCTCCCCACCACATCATCCACCTGCACAGAATCTCCCACGCCAAAGGGCTTTTCAGAGATCAAGAAGATACCGCTGATGATATTGGACATACTGGTCTGTGATGCAAAAGAGATCGCCACACCAAATACGCCAGCCACGCCCAAAAGCGCAGAAAGCTTGAATCCAAATTCATGCAAGACCATCAATACCACAATGAGGAAGCTGATATAGCGAACCGTTTTCACCAATATCTGTGCCACTTGCAGGGAAGGAATCCCCTTGCTAAGCTTTTTGATGCCTTTATTTAGCAGTGCCAGTATGGGTATGGCTACTATTATAATGAGCACAGCTCTTACTATTTGCGATATTAAGCCTGCCATCCCAACTTGATCGAATACCCCCGTGAGATATTCATTGACAGTCATTAATACTCCCATTATCTATGATCAAGGATGATAGAACCCAAAAAGAATTATTCCTGTTTTTTGTCAATAAGTATTTATGAATTCAATAAAATATCATTGAGTGGTGAATCATTCCAGCCACCCATGCCAAAAGAACCCTTTTTGGAAAACCCATAAAGGCAAGGTATTTATTATCTTATAATTAAACCCTTACAGATGCATCAAAGGAAAGCCCAAAGATTTAAGCATTTTTAAGGAATGAAACATGCATCAATATAAGGTCTTATTCTATCGCAAGGAGCCATGATATCCAATGAAAAGATATTTAGTTTTGCTATTGTTATTACCGGCACTGCTTGGTGCCGCCACCCTTCATTATCAGTTGAATTTTGAGGAAGATAGCCCCAGCGGGTTTACAACCGCACCCGCTCGCTTACATCTTCCCGTCTATGAAATCAATGTGCTCTTGCCAGCCGGCTCCAGCTTACACAGCTTTGATCTTCAGTTTACACACAGCCGCCCGCCTGTGCATTCTTATTCTCAGCTCAATCCACCTTGGCATGATTCCTTCCAAGTTTTGGATGCAGCTCCCTCATATCACACCCCACCCGCCTTTCAATATCTGGGCTTAAAACGTTGGGGCGATCTATATTATGCCTCTTTTGCCATCCTGCCTTATGATGTGCAAAGCAGTTTGTGGCGCCAGCAGGCAGAGCTCACCTTGTCATATACCCAGGATAGATACAGCCGCAACCTCATCCCCAATACCCTTTTGCAAAACGACTTTTTTATCAACCAAACAAAGATCCATGACTGGTATCAGAGGCAGACCACCCGCAACTATGACTTTTTGGTGGTGGGCAAATCCATTCATTTTCCTTATCTCAGCGAGTGGGACGCTTTCCGCCAAAGCCAGGGCTTTATCATCGAATATGCTGATATCAACACTATCTTAGCAGAAAACAATGGCGCCAACGATGCCGATAAGCTGCGCAATTATCTGAAATCCCAATACGAAGCCAGTCCTTTTACCTATCTGCTCCTCGTGGGAGATCACGATGTAGTTCCGGTTGCCTATCTCACTCCCGAGCCCAACGGCTACGACCTTGTCCCCAGCGACTTCTTCTACTCCGATCTTTCCAGCGATTGGGATTCCAACGGCAATGGCAAATATGGCGAATATTCCAGCGGAGTGGGGGAGGGCGATTGGCTGATAGATTTTACTCCGGAAGTATTTGTGGGACGCCTCAGCACCAATAGTTTCATGGAATTGGGCAATATCGCCTCCCGCATTGTTGCCTTTGAAACGGATACCACCGGTTATCGCAATAAAGCGCTCTTGCCGGCTGCATATTTCAATTATGGAGGGGAGCCGCTGCCACAATTTTCGCAAACCGATGGCGGCGTGATGATGGAGCTATTCAAGAACACCGTTTTGCGTGATTATGAGTGCACCACGCTCTATGAGCAAGCCGGATATCTTCCCTCTCTTCCCAGCGATTACCCCCTGGATTATGATATCCTCAACGATCAAATCCGCAACCACGATTATGGCATCATCTCCTGGGCTGCCCACGGCTCTGCCACCTCCAGCTCTCGCAAAGTATGGATGAATGACAACAATGGCAATAACCTCCCCGATCCTTACGAAATGCAGTGGTTTCAGATGGTGGATTTGGATAGCTTTGGCAGCATCACCACCTCGGGTGGCAGCGTGATCTTCGCCGCCTCCTGCTACAACGGATATATAGACGCCAGCCTCATTTCTCTGGCAGAACACGCCCTCACCCGCAAAGGTGTGGGTATAATAGCCGCCACCCGCACCGGCTGGTACAAACCGGGCTGGGTAAATCCCGGCTGGGGAGGCATCTCCAGCTACAACTATCACTTTTTGGAACAGTACGCCCAAAACGGACTCAGCCTGGGCGCCGCACATGCCCATACCAATCTCCTCCACACCCGCTATTACCTCTTTGGCGATCCCCTGGATTCCGACGGCATCATCTGGCCAGAATTGCAAAACGTATATACCTACCTCCTCTTTGGAGACCCCGCCGTGGGGCACACTGAAATGGAATATCCAGCGGGCGAAATCCTGGTTTATATCCCGGATGGCGAGGCAGATTACCGCCTGATAAACACCCTCAGCGATGTGAGCCAAATGAATGTGGTTTACAGCAACCGCCTGATTGAGGATTATGATTATCTCTCAAACTTTTTCGCCGTCTTTGCCATTATTGAAGACTACCAGCTTCCCCCTTGGGAGGAGGATGCACTGGATAGCTATCTTGCCAGTGGCGGCAAGCTTTATATGGAAGGTGGCGGTGTGGATTGGAATATCGACCATCCTTTGTATCAGAAGTTTGACGTCGTGAGCTATGCTCCCATCAGTGAACCTGTCGAATTTGTAAGGTCTCTATCTAATACTTGGGTTAATTGGGCAAGCCATCCAACCTACCGCAATATATCAAACCAAAGTGAAGGTACTGAGAGAATCCTCTGGGGAGGCTCTGTGACGGGACCAGGCTTTAACTTAGCCTATTTAAACAACCAGAATGACTACAAAACGATTGCCTCCACATTTTTCCTGCGTGAGATTGTGGATGACACCCCCAATAGCCCGGCAAACAGTTTTGTAGAGCTAATCACCTATCTTTTGACCCAGCTGGAGGTGCTTGTCGTCACTCCCAACGCCCAAGAAACCGTCCCTGCCGTCATTCCCAGTCTATCAGCATACCCCAATCCATCCCGTGGACAGCTTACAATTCAGCTGGAAAACTTCGCCAAAGGAAATCATATTTTAGCCATTTACAACCTGCGTGGGCAAAAGATAAACAGCCTCATTTTGGATGATAGGAACAGACACACCCAATCCTGGGATGGGAAAGACACGTCAGGACGCCAGTGCCCACCCGGAATTTACATCCTCAAAAGCGGAAATCTCCACAAAAAAATCACCCTTATCCCAAAGACGTAAAATGCATCTTGCCTATTAGCCTCCTTTGTACCACCCTTGTCTCACCCTTGTCGAGACAAAGGAGAGACAAGGGTGGTTAATAGGGGAGGTATTGCAAGATAGGCACTTAACAGTCTGCACAAAATAACTGATCTTGTATTTTACTGCAAAACAAATATATAGGGTTGTAAAGTATTTTTGAGCAAATCACCATTACTGGCTGTAACGTAATGACAATTATAGAAGTTACCGTGATAATGACTAACCGCGATCATCCTGCTATTTGCTCCCAATTACCACAATTCTTCCCTAATCCCGTATTTTGGCTTGACCAATTTTGGCACTTATAAAAATAGTGTTTTAAAGCGTGTTTGCTAAAGAGTGCCAAACATGCAAAGCTGATAAGATATTGAAATATAATAAAGATAAATGGAGGTACCCATGAAAAAAACGGTGGTGGTAAGTGCAAAACGCACCGCTATTGGCAATTTTGGTGGCGTCTTCAAAGACGTTTCCGCCGTCCAGCTTGGAGATGCCGTAGCCAAAGCCGTATTTGAAGAAACCGGTATCAAGCCAGAGATGATCGACGAGGTAATCGTTGGCAACGTCTGTGGCGCCGGTTATGGTCAAAATCCAGCCCGCCAGATTGCCATTCACAGTGGCATTCCAGCCCACATCCCTGCTTATACCGTAAACAAAGTATGCGGTTCCGGCATGAAGGCAGTCACCCTGGCTGCTCTTATGATTGCATCCGGAGAGGCAGATATCATCTTGGCAGGTGGTGCCGAGAATATGAGCCAGATACCTTACGTCTTGATGGATGCCCGCTGGGGCGCCAGAATGGGCAACAAGGAAATGGTGGACCTGATGATTCGTGATGGACTCAGTGATATCTTTAACGATTATCACATGGGCGTCACAGCCGAGAATCTGGTGGAGAAATTTCAGCTGAGCCGTGAAGAGCAAGACGCCTTCGCCGCAGCCAGTCAAAACAAAACCGAAGCAGCCATGCAGAGTGGCAGGTTCAAAGAAGAGATTGTGCCCGTGATCATCCCCCAAAGAAAGGGTGATCCCCTCGTAATCGACAAGGATGAAATGCCCCGCGCTGGCGTAACGGCAGAGGGCTTGGCAAAACTGCGTCCCGCCTTCAAAAAAGACGGCTCCGTTACAGCAGCCAATTCTTCCGGTATCAACGACGGTGCAGCCCTCCTGCTGCTCATGAGCGAAGACAAGGCAAAAGAATTGGGATTGCCAATTTTGGGCACCCTGGAAAACTTTGCTTCAGCCGGAGTGGATCCCTCAATAATGGGATATGGTCCTGTGCCTGCCATCAAGGAAGCGCTGGATAAGGCTGATTGGAGCCTGTCCGACGTCCAGCTTGCCGAGCTGAATGAGGCATTTGCAGCGCAATCTTTGGCAGTACTAAAAGGCTTGGAACAAGACGGCGTGGGCAAGATAGACCCCG
>JAAYQD010000338.1 GCA_012519465.1 Candidatus Cloacimonadota bacterium | reverse complement strand
TGGTCTTAAACGTGCGTAACCACGCAGAGGTGGCAGCCCAAAATATCATGGCAACCCTCAGTTGTGGTGATCCTGATATCGTCATAGCCGATCCCATTATCTTCAAAGACACCATCCATCCCGATGATGTGATGCAATTTGGTTTTAATATCAACTACATCGGCACCAATACGGAAAACCACTACAAGTCCTTCCAATTCAATGTTTCCGCTGAAAACGGAATGCCCGCCAGTGCCACACTCGCCGTACCCTTCAATATGAACAATATCTTCAGCGATTTTGAAACAGAAAACGGCGGCTTTGTATCAGAAACAGGATGGGCGTGGGGAACACCCACTCAAGTGACTCCATTCTCCGGTATGAAACTCTGGGCAAGTAACCTCACTGGAAACTATCCAGACTTGGTTACCTACAACCTTTACACGCCAGAGTATTCATTGGAAACAGGGTCTCAGATGAGCTTCAGACATCGCTATGGCTTTGAGACCAATTATGACGGCGGCAACGTAAGTATGTCTATCAATGGTGGGGAAACCTGGAGTGTAATTCAACCCGTGGGAGGTTACCCCTCCAATTCCTTGGCTGGTCTAACTTACCAACCCGGTTACTCCGGCACCACCAACAATTGGATAGAAGCAAAATTCAATCTCAGCGCCTGGGCAAACCATCGCGTCATGTTCAAATTCTGTTTGGGCAGCGACGGCTCCGTAAACAACATTGGTTGGTTTATCGACAACTTTGAGATCACCAACGTAGCCCAGAAGGTGGGATATGTGCATGGCAGCGTGGTGCCCATCTCTGATTTCCCCGTACAGGAAGCTGTGGTACAGGCAAACAATTCCTACGCCACCAATCCCGACGAAGATGGAGCCTTCAAGCTCTTCCTGCCCTACGGAACCTACTCTGTAACGGCATCCTTGCCTCATCACCAGCCATCCTCAATCCATGGCATCAATATCATGCCAGCCACTCCCAATTATTATACGGAATACACACTGATCAATCTGCCCAGACCCCATGATATCCATTTTACTGTGGATAATGATATTGGATTGGTGGGCTTGACGTGGGAGCTTCCCATAGACCCCGTGCTGGACATCGCTTCCTACAGGGTATATAAAAGATTCAATACAGGACCCTTTGAAATGGTGCAGGAAACCACCTCCATGGATTATACAGACATGATCAGTCTGGAAGGTGAGTATCAGTATTATGTGGTTGCCAAATATCTACATACAGAAGGGCAGCCCAGTGATATGGTCTCCTTCACCTTCCCCTACGAAACCAGCACAGATGATGTAAATAGCCCTGCAATGGTCACAAAGTTGAATTACAACTACCCCAATCCCTTCAACCCCAGCACCACTATCTCTTTTGACCTTGCCAAAGCAGGCAGTGTGAAACTAAGCATTTATAACATCAAAGGACAATTGGTGCGCAGGCTCCACAACGCCCCGCTTGCCAGTGGAAACCATAAAATAGTATGGAACGGACGCGATGAAAGCAACCGTCCAGTAGCCTCCGGTATCTATTATTACAAGCTGGATACGGGCGGATACAGCAAGACAAACAAAATGTTATTGATGAAATAAACCAGTATAACACAAGTAATTAAAGGCGTAAGAGCATGCTCTTGCGCCTTTTGCTTTGCAGGGAATTGGGCACATAGTACCTATTAACCCAATCCATATAAAATTTCCATTTGGTTTTCGGTTATATTGACGTATATTATAATAAAAACTAATAAACATAGGAGAAACCAAATGGAAAACAAGGAAAAACAAGGAATGCCTCTTTTGGGTGACAAGTTCCCCGAAATGAAGGTTCAGACAACACGTGGCATGATGACTCTGCCGAACGATATGGCAGGCAAATGGTTTGTATTATTTAGCCATCCAGCAGATTTTACCCCTGTATGCACCACTGAATTTGTAGCTTTTCAAAAGCTGTATCCCGAATTTAAGAAACTGAATACCGAGCTCATCGGAATGAGTGTAGACCAGGTATTTTCCCACATCAAATGGGAAGAGTGGATACAGGAAAACATCGGAGTGGAAATACAATTCCCAATTATTGCTGATACCGGCGCCGTGGCAACCAAGCTTGGCATTGTGCATCCTGGCAAAGGCACAAACACCGTGCGTGCCGTCTTTATCGTG
>JAAYQD010000337.1 GCA_012519465.1 Candidatus Cloacimonadota bacterium | reverse complement strand
TGGTGGCAGAAACCATGCTGCAGGACGTTCCCGGGGGGCAATCCAGGATCTGATAATCCACATGGGCATGATGCTCATCAATATAATGCAGGGTCTTATCAATCAGAGGGGATGCCTGTTCCACGCCGATTTCCAGACGGCTTTCCAGAAAGTTGAGCTTGCCTGCTTTTATCCCACGAAATGCGCCCAAAGGCATATCCTGCATGGGCAATGCGGAGGTGGGGCAGAGCTCAGAGCAGGCATAGCAGGAGTGGCACAGCTCTGGCAATACCAGGATGGTATCGCCCAAGCGCAAGAGGGCGTTGAATTTGCACCAGGAGGGGCATTTGCCGCAGAGAGTGCAGAGGGATTGCTCCCACAGGGGCACTTTGCGTGCCACGTCCTGATCAAGGGTCTGCCGGCCCTGGATAAAGATGCCGCTATTGGGCTCTTCCACATCCAGATCCACCAATAGGGTTTCATTTTCCTGGGCCAGGAAGCTTGCCAGGTTCACCGCTAAGGTGGTCTTGCCTGTGCCGCCTTTGCCGCTGGCTATTGCAAGTCTCATCGCTTTAGTGGTCACAGAGGTTGTCGCCGCTTTCCAGCTTCCCTTGCAGATAGCAAGTCACCAACTCTTCAGGTGGCAAATCGGGTGCGCCAATAATGGTTTGGATACCACTGTCATGAAACAAATCCTGGGCACGACCGCCCATTCCGCCGGCGATGATCACGCTGCAACCCTGTTCTTTGAGGAAACGGGGGTGAGATCCGGGCTCGTGGGGAGGTGGCACCACGCTGGTTTCTTGCACAATCTGCTTGTCTGCCACAGTAAAAATACTGAAGGTCTCGCAATGTCCAAAATGAGGACTTAACTTGTTGTTGGTGATGGGGATTGCTATTTTCATAACGAACTTCCTTTTATATGTTTATTTTGGTATGGTATTTTTGGATGATATGCATGGAAAGCTCCTCTTAGCGGCAGCGCGAGCAACGCCGGCAGCCCTGCATAAAGCATTCGCTGAGGTTGGTGATGCGCTGGGAGGAGCAGGTGGGACAATTCTGTGGCTTGGGGTGCTTTTCTTTTTGGACAAACTTGTGCTGGCATTCCTCACAGTAGTAGTGATGACCGCTCAGCTTCACCTCGCCGCCTTCGATTAAAAAGCTGCGCCCTTCCACAAGGGCAGTGCCTAATTTGATGCGTGCCTGCTCGTAAATGCGGGTAAGCGTGGGGCGGGAAACACCCATGCTGATAGAAGCCTGCTCGTGAGTGAGCCGCTCATAATCCACCAGACGGATGGCCTCGTACTCCTCCAATGCCATCGTGACCGCAGAACGGTAACTGGGACGCATCCACAAAGGACGAAATCCTTTCACGATGGGCAGGTCTCGCAACACTCTTACAGCTTTGGCTCTTGCCACATTTACTCCTTATCTTGCTCTTGTTACAGGTCAGTTATAATGAACTTATGTTCAATTAAAATGAGAGCCGCTTTTTTGTCAAGAGATGTTTTTTGGCATTGCTGCGCAAGCCAGAGACCAGAGACCAGAGGCCAGAGAACAGGGAGCTCGCTGCGCTCGCAGGAGGTTTGGCTTGTCACTTCCCCGGATAGACTATATTGGGTACCTTGCTTTCGGGGTTGATGTGGGTGCTGAGGCGGGTGCCAAACAGATCCTGCAACAAATGTTCCTGCATCATCTCTTGGGGGGTTCCCTGCCCCAAGATGCGTCCGGATTTGATAAAGATCATCCTATCGGCATAGTTTGCTGCTAAATTGAGGTTATGGGAGATGATAAGGATGCCTTTGCCCTGGCTTTGGTTGATGCTGCGCAGTAGCTGCATGATATCTATTTGGTGGTTGATATCCAGCTGGGAGAGACTTTCATCCAGAAAGATATAGCGGGTATCCTGTGCCAAAGCACGGGCTATCAGCACGCGCTGCTTTTCCCCTCCGCTCAGTTCGGAGTAATAACGCTGGGAGAGCTCACCCAGATTCAGGCTTGCCAATACCTTTCCCACCATTTGGTGATCGGCCTGGCTCCAGCTTTGCATCATTCCCAAATAGGGGTAACGCCCCATCATCACCACGTCATAGACCCGGTAATCAAACTGGAAAAAGCTCTCCTGGGGCACAAAGGCAATCTGTTTTGCCAGCTCCAGCCTGCCATAGGCATTCAGATCCTTGCCATAGAGGCTCACTTTGCCCGCCCAGGCTTTCAGAAAGCCAAGTAAGGCAAAGAGCAGTGTGGATTTGCCGGCTCCATTGGGACCAATCAATACCGCTAACTCGGCAGAATCCAGATGCAAATCCAAACCCCGCAAAACCTCTGTCTTATCATAGCCGCAGCGCAGCCCTTGTGCTTTTATCATCTTTGATTTACCTCATTTGGTTCAGACTTTTTGGATGGTGGATATCTGTCAAGGGCGTAGGTGTTGAGAGGCGCCAAGGCGCCAGTTGAGTGTTCGCTTTGCTCACGGTTGAGATTCGCTTCGCTCAAGTTGAGCGTGCTGCGCACTGTTGGGAAGTGGCTGACCCCCTGACCTCTGGCCTCTGGCCTCTGCTCGCGCAGCGAACCAAATATGTCGTCTCTCCGAGACTCGTAGCGTATTCATATGGCGTCATTTGACCTAAACTGCCGTCTCTGCCGAGACTCTTTAGGGAGCTCGCTTCGCTAAGCGTTTTATTGAACCACTTATTACCCTAATTAAGCGAATTACCCAAATTCAAAATAGACTTGGCTTTAGCGAAGCTCTGAAACCTGATCCCTGGAACCTGAAACCTGTGCCAGCCCTCGGCTGGCACCCTCCCTTGCACCACCCTTGTCTCACCCTTGTGTAGGCAAAGGAGAGACAAGGGTGGTTAATAAGGAAGAAGCAGGTTAAGAGTCAATGAGTCCAAATTTATCGATTGACATAAACAGCCACTTTTATATAGTTGTTGAAAATACTATTATGCGGAATCGCAGAACCTCCAAGGAGGCGTAATGCCATATATTTCCAATACTCCGGAGGAAAGGCGGGCGATGCTGGAAAAGATTGGAGTTACCGATTTTGACCAGTTGATTACCGCAATTCCTCCCCAAATGCGTTTGGAGGGTCTCCTCGATATGGATGAACCCCTATCCGAACTTGAAATTACACGCCGGATACAAAAGCAGACCTGTGGTGATGTATGCACCCAGGCGGTCAATTCTTTCTTGGGTGCCGGCGTTTATGATCATTTTATCCCGGCGGCAGTGGATGCCATTATTTCCCGTCCGGAATTCCACACCGCCTATACACCCTATCAGGCGGAAGTGAGCCAGGGCACACTGCCATTTATCTATGAATATCAGACGATGATCTGTGAATTGACGGGCATGGAAATCGCCAATGCCTCCATGTATGACGCTGCTTCGGCGATAGCGGAAGCCATCCTGATGGCGGTGCGCAAAAACAGGCTCACCAAAGCCATCCTGCCTG
The DNA here is from genome assembly GCA_012519465.1 of Candidatus Cloacimonadota bacterium. Lineage (GTDB taxonomy): Bacteria > Cloacimonadota > Cloacimonadia > Cloacimonadales > Cloacimonadaceae > UBA3900. Next base: position 5,236 of record JAAYQD010000337.1, on the reverse strand, counting down.
CCACTCTGCATCCGGAATACCTGAGGGTGATTCGGATTTATACGGAAGGCTTGGGGATAGAGCTGCTGACAGCGCCTACCAAAGATGGGCTTATCGATTTGGACGCCTTGGAAGCCATGATGGATGACACCGTGGGTTCCGTGGTGTTACAAACCCCGAACTTCTGGGGCAATATCGAAGACGGCGAGGCGATTGGCAGATTGGTGCGCAAAAACGAGAAGGCACTGTATATCGTGTGTGCCTCTCCCATCTCGCTGGCCATCCTTAAAGCTCCGGCTGCCTATGGCGCCGATATCGTGGTGGGTGAAGGACAGGCATTGGGCAACAACATGAACGTGGGCGGTCCGCTGTTTGGCTTTTTTGCCACCAAATTGGATATGGCAAGGCAGATGCCGGGACGCATCGTGGGCGGAACCCTGGATAAGGAAGGTCGCCGCGCCTATGCCCTCACCCTGCAAGCTCGGGAACAGCATATCCGCCGTGCCAAGGCAACCTCCAATATCTGTTCCAACCAGAGCCTCTGCACCTTAGCGGCTTGTGTGTATATGAGCCTGATGGGGCGTGAAGGCATGGTGGAAGTAGCCACCCAAAGCGCACAAAAGGCACATTATCTGGCTCGCGAAATAGCCGGTGTCAAGGGCTTTACCCTTGCCTATCCCGATGCGCCTTTCTTTAATGAATTTGTGATCAATACGCCCATTCCAGCGGCTGAGGTTATATCCCGGCTGCTTCCCCAAGGCATCTATGCCGGGGTGGATATGGCACGCTGGGGCAATGACAACCAGCTGATGCTGGCAGTTACCGAAAAGAAGAGCAAGGCTGATCTGGATGCACTTGTAAAAGCACTACAGGAGGTGAGGGATGTCTAAGACCATATTTGAACTTTCCACAAAAGGACGCAAGGGCTATACTCTGCCTGCCAATGATGTGGATATCCCGCTGGATGAGATCATCCCCGCCCAATATAAACGAGAATCCAAAGCGCGTTTGCCGGAGGTGAGCGAGCTGGACGTGATGCGCCACTTTATTATGCTTTCCCACAAAAACCACTTTATCGAAAAAGGCCTGTATCCCCTGGGAAGCTGTACCATGAAGTATAACCCCAAGATACATGAGACTATAGCCCGCTATTCCTGCTTTGCTAATGCGCATCCATATCAGCCGGAGGAGACTATTCAAGGAGCGCTATCCGTGATGTGGGAGCTCCAAAAAGACCTCAGCGAGATCTCCGGGATGGCACAGGTTACTTTGCAGCCTGTGGCGGGAGCGCAGGGCGAATTTACCGGTATCAAGATCATTGAAGCCTATCACAAAGCCAAAGGCAACACCCACAAGGATACCATCATCGTGCCGGATAGCGCGCATGGCACCAACCCCGCCACCTGTTCATTGGTGGGCTACAAAGTGAAAGAGCTGAAGAGCGATGCCAACGGACGCTGTGATATCGAGCATCTGAAGACCCTGGTGGATGAGAATACGGCTGGCTTTATGCTAACTAATCCCAGCACCTTGGGCTTGTTTGAGACTCAGGTGGAAGAGATTTCCCGCATCTTCCACGATGTGGATGCCCTCATTTATATGGATGGCGCCAATCTGAATGCGCTGTTGGGCATAGTTCAGCCTGGCAAAACAGGCTTTGACGTGATCCATTTTAACCTCCACAAAACCTTCAGCACTCCGCATGGAGGCGGCGGTCCCGGAGCGGGTCCCGTTGGTGTAGTAGAAAAGCTGGTTCCCTATCTGCCCGTTCCCATCGTGAGCAAAAACGATAGTGGCTATTATCTGGATTATGGGCATGAGGATACTTCGATAGGCAAAGTTCACACCTTTTATGGCAATTTTGCCGTGCTGCTAAGAGCCTATGTGTATATCAAGATGTTAGGCGCCAAGGGCTTGCGCCGCGCCAGCGAAAACGCCATCATCAATGCCAATTACCTGATGGCACGCCTCAAAGATTACTATCACATCAAACATCTGGAATACTGTATGCACGAATTTGTGGCGGATTCCAGCTGGCAAAAGAAAGCCAATGGTGTGAATACCCTGGATATAGCAAAGAGGCTGTTGGATAAAGGATTCCACGCCCCCACAGTATATTTCCCCCTCATAATTCCTGAGGCAATGATGATCGAGCCCACGGAGACGGAATCTCTGGACTCCCTGAATGCTTTTGCCGATGCAATGATAGAAATAGCGCAGGAAAGCAAGGAAAATCCAGAATTATTACATGAGGCTCCGCTTACCACTCCGGTGCGCCGTGTGGACGACGTGCTGGCAGTGAAAAAGCTCGATCCCATTTTCCCCATCAAGAATTAAGATATTTAGGAGACTAACGATGAAACGATTTGTATTGGTGTTGGCAGCCTTGTCCATGCTCACCCTGGGCATGGCACAGGCTGTGAAGATTGGCTATGTGGATACAGACAGGCTGCTGTTTGAAAGCAACGAAGCGATGGAAATCCAGCGTTTGTTCAATCTGGACAGACAAAATTGGAGCAACCAGCTGCGTGCCATCAACGAAGAAATTCGGAGCATGGAACAGGATTATGAAATAGACAGACTTACCAAAAATGAAGCGGCAAAGCGTGAGGCATTGGCGCGGATTGATACCAAGAAGGCGGAAGCCGGGCAGATGCTGAATGATTACTTTGGCGAAGGTGGCTTGGCAGAACAGCGCTATAACGAGCTTATCGACCCCCTCACAGCCAAGATCAGGGAAGCCATCGATAAGGTGGCAAAGAACGAGAAATATACCATCATCTTCGACGTCAGCTATCCCACCGTGTTGTATGCCGCTCCATCCATAGATATCACGGATATCATCCTGTTGGAAATCAACAAGGATACCATTCCACCCCAGATATTGGATGAAGAAGAACCCATGCTGGATTTTGATGGGCTGAAAGAAGAGCAGGAGCTCCAGCCGGAAGACATAGAGAAATTAGAAAAGAGCTAAGGATGAAGAAACTGGAACCCAGCCTGGGAATCGCCCAGTTTATCAATCTGCCCGGATGCCGCTATGAAGGGGACCCCCAGCTGCGCATCGATAGCGCCTCTGTGGCAAACGATGCCACAGCCAGCACGGTTATCTTTTTGGAGCAGGAAAGGCTGTTTGAAGAGGTGCAAAGCTCCTCCGCCGGTCTCATTATTACCACGCAGGATTTTGCCCAAAGGCTGCCCGGGCGTAATCTATTGATCTGTGACAAGCCCTATTTCACGATGATGGCATTGATCAGCCACTGGCTGGCGATGGCGCCTGATACACCTGCGGGCATCCATCCCACGGCGGTGATAGCACCGGATGCAGATGTGTCCTCCAAGGCGTGCATCGCAGCAGGCGTCACCATCGGTCCACACAGCGTGATAGGCGATGGTTGCCACCTCATGAGCGGTGTGCAGATTGGCGAGAATGTAAGGATCGGTGCCGGTACGGTGATGCATCCCCATGCGGTGGTCTATGATGACTGTGTGATAGGCAAAGAGGTGATCATCCACTCCTGTGCGGTGATAGGGGCGGATGGCTTTGGCTTTGCCCTCATAGGTGATGTGCAGCAAAAGATACCGCAGATTGGCAATGTGGAGATTCACGACTTTGTGGAGATCGGAGCCAATACCTGTGTGGATAGAGCCACCTTGGGCTCCACCGTGATCGGCGAAGGCAGCAAGCTGGACAATCTGGTGCAGATAGGGCATAATTGCGTGATCGGCAAACATTGCATCATCTGTGCCCAGGTGGGGCTGGCAGGCAGCACAACCTTGGGAGATTATGTGTATCTGGCAGGTCAGGTGGGTGCAGCCGGTCATCTGAAAATAGGTGACCGAGCCATGGTTGGCGCCCAATCCGGCATCACAAACGACATCCCTGAAGACTCTCAATTCTTGGGCACTCCAGCAATGGAAGCCGGCCTCATGAAACGCATCATGGCCAGCCAAAAGCGCCTTCCGGATATATATAGATTTTACATGAGGCAAATCAAAGACTGAGCCTCACACCAATTATGCAAAGCACAAGGTAAGGATTATGAAAGAATACAAACATACAATTCAACGTGACGTGGCTTATACGGGTATAGGATTGCACACGGGTGAGATCACCACCATCCGCTTCAGACCGGCAGACAAGGATGAAGGCATTGTGTTTATCCGCACTGATCTGCCCAATAAACCAGAGATTCCCGCCGATATAGACCACGTGGTGGATATCTCCCGCGGGACCACGATTGGCATCAATGGAGCCGTTGTGGGCACCATCGAGCACGTCCTTTCCGCCATCAAAGGGCTGAATATTGATAATATCCGTATAGAGATAGACGGTCCGGAAGCTCCCGTGGCGGATGGCTCCCCATTGCCGTTCCTCACTCTTCTGCGCCAGGCAGGCTTGATCCAACAGGATTCTGAAAGGGTGTTTTTTGAGCTGGATGCTCCCATCAACTTCTCTGCACCGGAAGAAAACGTGGATGTGGTGATAGTGCCCTCCAACGAGCTGAAGGTGACCTTCATGATAGATTACAAGCATCCCAACCTGGGTACTCAATACACATGGCTGCCCAGCATGGATTATTATGAGAGTGAATTTGCCGGGGCATGCACCTTCTGCTTTATCAACGAGATCCTCTACCTCAGGGAAAAGGGTCTGATCAAGGGCGGATCTCTGGATAACGCCCTGGTAATCGCCGAGCCCAATATGAGCGAAGAGGAGCTGAAACACCTGCAGGAAGCATTTGGCTATCACAAACCGGTGAAGGTGTCTGAAGAAGGCATCCTGAATACCAACAAGCTGCGTTATCACAATGAGTTTGTGCGCCACAAGGTGGTTGATCTGATTGGTGATATGGCACTTTTGGGAATGCCCATCAAGGGACACATCTTAGCTGCACGCAGCGGCCACAAGACAAACGTGGAACTGGTGAAAAAGCTGAGACAGATCCAGAAAAAGAACGAGCTGCAGATGCTGTATCAAAAGAAGAAAGCTGAAGGCATAGTGTTTGATATCAATGCCATCATGCGCATCATCCCTCATCGTTATCCCTTCCTCCTGGTGGATAAGATCATAGATTTCGTACCCAATGAATCCATCACCGGCATCAAGAATGTGACGATGAATGAGCCTTTCTTCCAAGGCCACTTTCCCGGTCATCCCATCATGCCCGGCGTATTGATTCTGGAAGCCATGGCACAGGCGGGAGGCATCATGCTGCTCAATCAGCTGGATAACCCGGAGGATTATGTGGCATAC
>JAAYQD010000336.1 GCA_012519465.1 Candidatus Cloacimonadota bacterium | reverse complement strand
GATACGCCCAAGGCAAAAAGACGGATATAAGACAGGATATCGCCAAAGAATCCGGTAATGACATTATACAGCTCCCACAAGCCGCTGAGGATGTTGATAATGGGATTGCGCTTGGGCTTGTTAAAGAGCATCAGCAGGAACAAACCGGAATACATCAGATAGCTGAGGTAAGGCTTCATCTGGCTGATATCGCTGCCCAACATCTCGGCTCCCAGCACGGAGAGGCTGAGCAGAAACAGGAAGGTGCCGATGGGGGCAAGGGTGTATAAAAACCCGGATTGGCGTCCTTTTTTGAAGGCATTGATCGCCACTCCAAAGAGGATTTGGATCACTCCCAAAAGCAGGGCAAAATTGAAGATCTGATCGTTATTCCTGATCAGAATGCTGGGCTCCAACACCGTCTCTTTGAGGTCAAACGCCAAGGCGGAGCCCATTAGCCATCCCATCAATATGGAGGAGGCTCCAAATACCATCACCAGAGTCATCACGCTCTTGGCGGCGGGGGATTTGGCTTTGAAGCGCATGATCAATCCCAAGGCAATGATAATGAGCCCATAAGCCATATCAGCATTGCAAAAGCCAAAGAAGAGCATAAAGAAGGGTGCAAAGAAGGGCGTGAGGTCAAATTCGTTGTAATTGGGCAGCATATACATATTGCCGATGGGTTCAAACAATCTGGCAAACCAGCGGTTTTTGAGCTTGATGGGCGGATTCTCCTCCACCTGGGCATCGCTGGCAAAGTGGATGATACCCCTTGATTCCAGATAGTTCACCAGTTCAGGCTCTTTGCCCACCGGTATCCAGCCGCCCAAAACGCGCAGATGGTCTTCCACCTCGGAAGTTGCCTGCTGGGTGGCATCCTCATAATCGTACTCACCCAAGATGCGCTTTACCTCGGCTTCAAAGAGTTCCCTGGCTTCAGGTGCTGTATCCATCAGGTATTGGTCGATATCGACAATATCCTGCTGGCATTTGGTCAGCTTGTCTTCCAGCTCTTTGAGGGTGTGGGCATGAAAGCTGAAAGTATCGCAATCCAAATCCGGCTTTTCATCAGTATAAAGTGCTACAAAGTAAACGATTCCCGCTTGATCGCCAATGCGTCTGATGCTGTATTCCTCCTCCCACTCTGGGCGGAAGTGGTTTTTGAGGCAGCTATGGAAGCTCACCTGCACTCCACCCTGCTGCAGAAGGGGGATCAAATCGTAATCAAAGTGTCCCCAGGGGCTCAGCTCGCGGATTTGCTTTTTGAGGAGGTCGTCCTCACGGCTCAGCTCTTCTTTCTCCTGCACAGCCTGCTCTATTTTCTTCAGGAGGCTGAGGGCAGGCAAGCCGGCATTTCCCTTTTCGCTTTGGGAATTCAGCTTTTTGAATAGCTTCAGCGCATCGTTGTAGCGTCCCACCAGTTCCAGCTGTTCTTGCTGGACGGGGGTTTGAGCGTTTGTGGAGCGGATGATGTGCACCAGCCCCAAATCCTGGAGGTCGCTCAGGAAGCTCTCATAATCGGCGTGATGCAGCACAAAGCTGTATTTTCTCATCTTTTCAATCATGCCGAAGCCTCCCTGGCAATCCTATCCTTCAGTATCTTCTGGGCCGCCTTGGAGAGGTTTTCCTCGTCTTCCAAAAAGCGGATAATCTTCAGAATTGCCTCTTCATAAGCGGGGATTTGCACCTTTTCATAGAGGTTCACCTTTTGGGTGGTTTTCTTGCGCACCTCTTCCAGAAGGTTCATCTTGCGCAGCATAAATTCACGCTCTATCTGCATGCGAGACATCTGTTTGAGGGTATCAATGCCATCCAGCCACCAGCTGGGGGCGATGAACATATCAAACTCCCGGATGCTGTAAGAGATGTGTTCCAATTCGGGGGTCTTCACGCCTGCAATCTTGCGAGTTTTGATCTGCACCTCCTCAATCTGGATGAGGCTGGGATCAAATTCCACCCACAGCTTGAAAAACTCCTCTATCTGCTGGCTGCGCTGTGATATCTCTGTATCCAGGGCATTGGCTGCATCGCGTGCCTTCTTCACCTCAAAGCGCAAGGCGGATTCCTT
>JAAYQD010000335.1 GCA_012519465.1 Candidatus Cloacimonadota bacterium | reverse complement strand
CGCAAAAACCCGGAAGTGGCAAAAGAGCATCTGGATGAGGCCATCCAACACTTTGTGGGCACCAATAGCGATTATGAGCTGGCGCTTGCCAATTTTGAACTGGCAGAAATCCTGTATGAATTGCAGGATTGGGAAAAAGCCCTGGAAATCCTGAAGAATAACAAGAAGATCATCCAGCGCTTTGGCTCCATCAAACTCTTGGAACAAAACGACATCCTGAGCCAAAATATCTCCCGAGAATATTATGCTCAGATAGAAGATTCCAAGATCGAGGAGAACCTGCTAAATCAATTCTACGAAATAGCCCAAAAGCTGAATGCCATTAGCGATCTGGAACTCTTGATCGAACAATCCCTTGCCAGTATGGCTGAGATAGCCGGCGCGGATGGCGGTATCTTCTGCCTGCATACCGGGAAACAATCCAACGAGCATTGGAACTATAAAATCTTTCGCAACTACTCCCCTGACGAGGAAGACTATGAAGACTTCCTGGGCATCTGCAGCGAGGTGTATAGCCAGGATAAGACCATCGATCTAAAGCAGCCCCACTTTGCACCCTCCATCAACCATGTGGTATGCGTCCCGCTCACTGTGCGCAAAAGCGTGTTGGGCGCCGTTCTGCTATTCTGCCGAGGAGGCTCTCAATACTTTTCGGAAAGGGTGATCAACCTCCTCAATGCCCTTGCCAACCAGATCATTGCCATCATCGAAAACCTGCGCTCTGCAAACTTGGAAAAGACACACGCCATCATCCGCGAACAGCTCAATACACAAAACATCTATGCCAATATCATCGGCAAAAGCCCGCAAATGGAGGAAATCTTTGCCATCATCGAGAAGGTGAAGGATACGCCCACCACGGTGCTTTTGGAGGGACCCAGTGGCACGGGCAAGGAGCTGATCGCACGGGCCTTGCACCATCGTGGCAATCGCAACCAGAAAGCCTTCGTGGCACAATACTGCGGTGCTTTGCCGGAGACACTGTTGGAAAGTGAGCTCTTTGGCCACGAGAAAGGCAGCTTTACCGGTGCGGTGTATAACAAGAAGGGTCTCTTTGAAATCGCCGATGGCGGCACCTTCTTCCTGGATGAGATTGCCGATATCAGCCAATCCACCCAAGCCAAGCTGCTGCGCTTTTTGCAGGAGGGTGAGATCAAGCGTGTGGGCTCCACCAAAACGGAAAAGGTGGACGTGCGTGTGGTGTGTGCCACCAACGTTTCGCTGTTGGACAGGGTGGATAGCGGAGACTTCAGACTGGACCTCTATTACCGCCTCAATGTGATCCGCATCGAGGTGCCGGCGCTGAAAGACCGTGAGGGCGATATCCCACTTTTGGCAATACACTTTTTGGATAAATACATCAAGCGCATCGACAAGGAAGTGGCAGGCATCACAGATGAAGCGATGAATATCCTGGAACAATACGATTGGCCAGGCAACGTGAGACAGTTGGAAAACGAGATCGAACGTGCCGTTACTCTGGCAGAGCCGGGCTCCTTTATCCAGCCGGAGGATTTCTCTGATGAAGTGCGCCGCTTTATGGATAATATCCGCACCATCAAAGCTCTCTCCGGCAAGAAAAACCTCAAGGAAGCCATCGAAGAGCTGGAACGCAAGATGATTTGGGAATGTATGGAAGCCTGTTCTTGGAATCAAACCCAGGCAGCCAAAGAGCTGGGACTTTCCAGACAAGGGCTCATCAAAAAGCTGAGCCGCTACAATTTGGTCAAGGATGATGAATGAATACAAAGCCTATATCAGAGGCGGATTTTGTCCAAACGCTGGATTTTGTGGCGTTGGACTTGGAAACCACAGGGCTGGACCCTAAAAAGAATGAAATCATAGAAATAGCTGCCATCCGCTATGTGCAAGGCAAAAAGACTGATGTCTTTCAGAGCTTTGTGAGCCCCAAAGGTTCCATCCCCAAATTTATCTACCACCTCACCCATATCGATCCCCAGATGCTGCAAAAGGCACCCAGATTGGAAGATGTGTTGCCCCAGGTAATACAGTTTATAGGTGACAGCGTGATCGTGGGGCAAAACGTAAGTTTTGATATCGGCTTCTTGGATGCTGCCCTTCAGCGGGAAGGCAGACCGGTGATAACCAATGACAGATGGGACACGATGGAACTGAGCCGCATCTATCTGCCCTTTATAAACGACCACTCCCTGGGTACCATCTGCCGCTATTTTGATATCGACCTCGTGAATGCCCACCGTGCGGATGCCGATGCCGAGGCTACCGCCGAGCTAATGATAAAGCTGGCAGAGTATATTGTGAAACACTTTGCCATGATGATCAATGCCCGGATATTGGATCTGAGCCATCAGGCACAAAACCAGGATAGCTCTGGACATTTCCTGCGTAAAGTGCTCGAGTGGCAGCGCAGAAACCTGGGCATGAAGAAAGTGAGCCTACCCCCCAATAAGCGTGTAAACGTGGTGGAACACAAGTTTGTGGATGATAAAATCCTGAGTATGGACGAGATCTTCGGCGAGCAAGGCGTTCTGCACAAGCGTTTTGAGAACTTTGAATATCGCTCTGGACAGAGGGATATGGGCAAGTCGGTGGAAGATGCCTTTGCCCAGGCAAAACACCTTGCTGTGGAGGCTGGAACCGGCGTGGGCAAATCCTTTGCCTATCTGGTGCCCGCCATGCAACACTCCTTGCGCCATAAAGACACGGTGGTGGTCTCCACCAACACCAAAAACCTGCAGGAACAGCTATTCTTCCAAGATATTCCTCGGCTCAAAGAGCTGCTGCCCATATCTTTCAAAGCCGTATTGGTGAAGGGGCGCGAGAATTACCTCTGCATCCGCCGCTGGAATGACCTCCTGATGGAGCAAACCCGTGGCCTCTCCTCATGGGACGCCCAGGGGCTCAGCTATCTCTTCATTTGGAAGGAGCTCTCCCACAGCGGGGATGTGTCTGAAAATTCATCCTTTGATCGCAAACGCTTTGGCAGTCTGTGGCGGCGTATCAATTCCGACCGCTTCAGTTGTATGGGACGCCGCTGCCCACACTTCAATGAATGCTATGTAATGCAGCTGCGCAAGCACGTGGAGACCGCATCTCTGGTGGTGGCAAACCATTCCCTCCTATTGGCAGATTTGCAAAACGAGAATACCACCTTAGGGGAATATACCCATCTGGTGGTGGATGAGGCGCACAACCTGCCCTCTGCCGCCCAATCTCTCTTGGGTTTTGAATTTTCCTATCTGGAAAACGTGAGTGCATTCAACCAACTTGCCGGCAGTGGCAAAAAGCGTGGCGGGCTCATCCAGCAAACCTTTACCTACCTGGACAAAAGCGCCCTTGATAATGCCCCCAAGGAGCAGGCAACGTCCATGCTCACCAAGCTGACCGAGGATGTGGAAAGGCTGAGGAAAGTCAATACAGAACTCTTTACCAGTGCACAGAAGCTTGCCAACCAACCCGATACCTTTGGCAAGCTGAGGATCAAATCTGTTGAGGGCTTTGCTTCGCTTTATGAGCAGGTGGATGAGATGGTGGATGCCTGGAAAGACCTGATGAAAGATATGCAGGCGCTCATCAATATCTACAGCACCTTCAAGCCACAGCTGATCAGGGCGGTGGAAGAGACCTTGGACAACCTTCAATCCGCCTGGCAGCGGTTTGGCGAGATGGAAACCAAGCTGCTACGCATCCAAAATCCCGATTTGGAGAGCTTTGCCCTCTGGCTGGAATCCGACTATCGTCCAGACCGCAATATCCCTGCCACCAGCTTTTGCTATGCCCCTGTAGTGGTGGATAAAAACCTCTATGATCTACTCTATGACAGGCTGTCCAGCATCGTCTTCACCTCTGCCACCCTGGCGCTGAGGGGCTCGTTCAAGTATTTCCACAATCAAAGCGGATTGCATCTGATAGAACCGGATAGGCTTACCTGCACCATCGTGGATTCCCCTTTTGATTATGACAAACAATCCAAGCTGGTGATCGGCAGCTTTTTACCAGAGCCCAAGGACAAGTTTTTCTTCAATCAGGCGCTGGGCTGCATCAGACAAATCCTGCATTCCACGGATGTGGGTACGATGATGCTCTTTACCTCATACAATGACCTGAATAACGTATATGATCAAATTGGCGATGAGCTATACCAGCGTGGCAGGCCTTTCTTTGCCCAGGGCAAGATAGGCAGCCGCAGCTCCATCCTGGAAGAATTCAAAAACCACAACAATGCCGTTCTCTTGGGCACCAGCTCCTTCTGGGAGGGTGTGGATGTGCGTGGCGAATCTCTGGCTCTCTTGGTGCTTTTCCGGCTTCCCTTTTTGGTGCCCAACGATCCCATCGTGGAGGCATATATAGACAAGCTGGAGCGTGAAGGCAAGGATTCCTTCATGCACTATATGTTGCCCAATGCTCTCTTGAAACTGAGGCAGGGCTTTGGCAGGCTCATCCGCAGCAAGAGCGATAGAGGTGCTGTACTCATCATGGATTCCAGAGTTAGCACCAAAAAGTATGGTTCTTTTTTCAAAGAAGTGCTGCCCACCCGCAGCCTGGAAATGAAAAGCGAGCATGAGCTAATCAACGTGATATCCCAATTTTTTAATGCTCCCTGAGGAGGATGCAATATTATGCAAAAACTTGCCACCACCGAATTGGCAAACCTGTTGGAAAAGGACGCTCTCCGCTTTGCAGAGCCCATGAGCCTGCACACCAGCTTTCAAATAGGCGGTCCTGCTGATATCTACACCCTGCCCTCATCCCAGGCAGAATTAATGCAAATCCTAAAGTTCTGTTACACACACGCTATTCCCTGGATGATCGTAGGACGCGGCTCCAATCTCTTGGTGAGCGATAAAGGCATCCGCGGAATGGTGATCGCCACCGATCTTTATAACAAGATCAGCATCGATGAAAACTATGTCTCTGCCTTCTGTGGGACCTCCCTCGAGGACCTATGCAATTTCTGCATGGAAAACGGCGTGGCAGGGCTGGAATTTGCCTCTGGCATCCCCGGCTCCGTGGGCGGAGCGGTGTTTATGAACGCCGGTGCTTATGGAGGCGAGATCAAGGACATCCTCTACT
>JAAYQD010000334.1 GCA_012519465.1 Candidatus Cloacimonadota bacterium | reverse complement strand
AGCTTGTCTGCACGACAGTTTTCCTGATAGCCGGCTATTGGATTTACTCCCGTAGGGAGCTTACCTAAAACCTTCAATACTTTAGACATAGCAAAAGGGGCTGGAAGATTTCCAACCCCTTTATTTTATCTATGATCTTTGGGATTTCTTAGCCCAGTTGTTTGATCACCGCTTTGCCGGGGAAGATGGCTGCTTCGCCTAATTCTTCTTCGATACGCAGGAGCTGGTTGTATTTATCCACGCGCTCGCTGCGGGAGACGGAGCCCGTCTTGATCTGGCCGGTATTCAGTGCCACGGCGAGGTCTGCCAGGAAGGTATCGCCGGTTTCGCCGGAACGGTGGGAAACCACGCAGGTCCAGCCGGCTTTGTGGGCGGTATTGATGGCGTCGATTGTTTCAGACACACTGCCGATTTGGTTCAGTTTGATGAGCACGCTATTTGCCACCTTGTCTTTGATGCCGCGCTTGATGATGGCGGGGTTGGTCACAAATACGTCGTCACCCACCAGCTGGATGCGATTGCCCAAGATTTGGTTCATCTTGATCCAGCCATCCCAGTCGTTTTCTGCCAAGCCGTCTTCGATGGAGCAGATGGGGTATTTGGCGATCATCTTTTCATAGTAATCTATCATCCAATCTGTATCGCGGGTTTGGCCCTCAAAGAGGTAGCTGCCGTCTTTCCAAAAGCTGGAGGCTGCCACGTCCAGAGCGATGAAGATCTCTTCACCGGGTTTGTAGCCAGCGGCGTTGATGGCTTCCACGATCACCTTCAGGGCGTCTTCGTTGGAATCCAGGTTGGGGGCAAATCCGCCCTCATCGCCCACGGAGGTGGTGAGTCCACGCTTGTTGAGGATAGCTTTGAGGTTGTGGAAGATTTCCGCATTCATGCGAATGGCTTCGCGGAAATTGGGTGCACCCAAGGGCATAATCATAAATTCCTGGATATCCACGTTGTTATCGGCATGCTCTCCGCCATTGAGGATATTGCTCATGGGGATGGGCAAAGTGAGGGCGCCCACTCCGCCCAAATAGCGGTAGAGGGGCATATCCAGCTCGATGGCGCTGGCGCGTGCCACTGCCATGGAGATTGCCAGGATGGAGTTTGCTCCAAATTTATCCTTGCTGGCTGTGCCATCCAAATCGATCATCAGTTTATCGATATTTGCCTGTTGGCTGGATTCCTGACCCATCAGATGGGGAGCCAGATGATCGTCGATATTGGCAACGGCTTTCAGGGTGCCTTTGCCCAGATAGCGGCTCTTGTCGCCATCTCTCAGCTCCAGGGCTTCCCGCTCTCCGGTGCTGGCTCCGCTGGGGACCCCGGCTCTTGCCATTACTCCGGTTTCCAGATGAACGTCGGCTTCCACGGTGGGATTACCGCGTGAATCCAAGATTTCGCGTCCTTTAATATAAATAATTTCAGACATTGTTTCTCCTTTTATCTTATTATAAATATGCAGTTTAAGCCCCCTGTCTGCCCACTGGGGGCAGAGGAGGCAAAATGTATTTAGGCTTTTCTACGCCTTTATTTTTCAAATATATTTGCCAAAGTCTTCACGGAGCCCAGAAGTGCACTGGATTCGTAAGGCACCACCACCGTCTTATCTCCTTCTTTGGTCACCTCTTGGAAGGCTGCCACATATTTGAGGGCGATGAGGTATTGGGCGGGATCGGTCTTGGTTTCCTTTACGGCATCGGCAATCAACTGGATGCTCTTGCGCTCGGCATCCGCCACCAATAGTTTGGATTGGGCTTCACCCTCGGCGCGGGCGATTTGGGCTTGTTTTTCACCCTCTGCCACACGGATTTGATATTCACGCTCGGCATCAGCGGCAAGGATTTTGGCACGGCGGTCACGCTCGGCACGCATTTCTTTTTCCATGGCGGTGCGAATCTCTTCCGGAGGCAGTATTTCCTGCAATTCCACGCGGTTTACCTTCACGCCCCATTTATCGGTGGCATCATCCAAGATATCTCTCAATTTGGCATTGATGGCATCGCGGGAGGTGAGCGTGTGATCCAGGGTGAGCTCGCCAATCACGTTGCGCAGGGAGGTTTGGGTCAGCTTTTCAATGGCTTCGGGCAGGTTGCCGATTTCATATACGGATTTGTAGGGATCGGTGACCTGAAAATAGAGCAAAGCATTGATATTGATGGAAACGTTATCGCTGGTAATCACGTTTTGACGGGGAAAGTCATACACGGTCTCACGCAGATCGATGCGGTTTTCTATTCTTTGAATCTGGATGGTCTGTCCCCGATAGTCCACCTTGTTGAAACGCCAGTGGATGGGGCGCGTCTTATCAAATACGGGCACGATGATATGGATGCCGGATTGCAGGGTTTTGTAATATTTCCCCAAGCGTTCGATGATCACCACCTCCGCCTGACGAACCACTATCAAACCTCTGGAAATAATCACGATTACGAATACGGCAATGGCAATCAATACGCCCCACATGGTGGAAAATCCACCCACAAGCATAATACTGGCAATAGACATAACGGACTCCTTAAAACTTATCTATTGGAAAGACCACTTTGTAAATAGTGCCTTTTCTGGCAAGTGAAAAAAGCAACTGCCTGCAAAACAAAGGTTTGGCAAGATTCTTGCGCAAACTGGCGCACATGCAGTCCATCCCATAGAAATAATAAGCAAATATGGCTGGCAGCAAAGTAACTTGTTTCCAATCTCTTGCCTATTAGCCTCCCTTGTCTCTCCTTTGTCCAGACAAGGGTGAGACAAGGGTAGCTAATAGGGAACACCCGTCCCCTAAGCCTGCCACAGGCTGGCATCACATATATTGCTTGACTAAAACAGCAACCTTTAGGAAGTTGGTGTATTGTGTTTTCTGCATCTGGCAACGGATGCCGTTAAAATACATAAGCTATTGATACATAGGGAGAAGACGTTTATGCTTTCTACCAGAGACGCGATATTGGACCTGCTTCAGCGTGAAGAAAAGGTTCTCAAGATGGGCGGCGATAAGGCCGTTGCAAAACAAAAATCCGGAGGCAAGCTTACCGCGCGTGAGCGTTTGAACTTGTTATTTGACGAGGGAACCTTCCGTGAATTGGATATGTTTGTAAGTCATCGTTGTGACAATTTTGGCATGAAAGAGATAGATATCCCCTCTGATGGTGTGATCACCGGTCATGGGATGGTGGATGGGCGTCCCATCTTTGCCTTCAGTCAGGATTTTACCTCTCGGGGTGGCTCCTTGGGCGAGATGCACGCTGCCAAGATTTGCAAGGTGATGGATATGGCGCTCAAGAGCGGTCTGCCCCTGGTGGGCATACAGGATAGCGGCGGAGCCCGCATTCAGGAAGGCGTGGATGCGCTGAAGGGTTATGGCGATATCTTTTTCCGCAATTCCCGTGCCAGCGGTGTGATTCCCCAAATCACCGCCATCATGGGTCCCTGTGCCGGCGGAGCCGTCTATTCACCTGCCATGACAGACTTTGTGTTTATGGTCAAAAACACCTCCTTCATGTTTATCACGGGGCCAGACGTAATCCGCACGGTTACCGGTGAGAATACCACCCAGGAGGAATTGGGCGGAGCGATGACCCACAATACTTTAAGCGGAAACGCCCACTTTGCCTGTCAAAACGATGCCGAGGCGATCGAACAAATCCGCCTGCTGCTGTCATTCCTACCGGCAAACAACATGGAGGATGCTCCCCGTAAGGAATGCATGGACGATCCCTATCGCCTGTGTGAAAAGCTGGATGATATCGTGCCAGACAGTCCCAAGATGAGCTATGACATGCTGGATGTAATCCGTGAGATTGTGGATGATGGAGAGTTTTTTGAACCTCACAAATATTATGCCCGCAACCTCATCGTGGGTTTTGCCCGCCTCAATGGCAGACCTGTGGGCATTGTGGCGAACCAGCCCACCGTGTTGGCAGGATGTTTGGATATAGATGCCTCAGACAAGGCTACCCGCTTTGTGCGCTTTTGTGATGCCTTCAATATCCCTCTCATCACCATGGTGGACGTGCCCGGCTATCTGCCCGGCACCCAGCAGGAGCATAACGGCATCATCCGCCACGGCGCCAAGCTCTTGTGGTGTTACAGCGAAGCCACCGTTCCCAAGCTGACCGTGGTGACGCGCAAGGATTATGGCGGCAGCTATATCGCGATGAGTTCCAGACACTTGGGCGCTGATATGGTATTTGCCTGGCCCACGGCAGAGATAGCCGTGATGGGTGCCCAGGGCGCAGCCAATATCATCTTCCGCAAAGAGATAGCCGCTGCTGAGGATCCCAATGCCAAGCGTGCGGAACTGATTGCCAACTATGAAAAAGAATTTAACAACCCCTACGTGGCAGCCTCACGTGGGTATATAGACGCCGTTATCAGACCCTCCGAGACGCGGATGAGGCTGATTGACGCACTGGAAATCCTCTCCACCAAAAGCGAAGCCCTGCCTCCCAAAAAGCATGGCAACATCCCCTCATAAGGAGCGCTTTAGATGAAGGATAAAAAGGAACTGGCTGCCATCGCGGCAGTTTTGGAGATCATTACCGCAGAGGCCTCCCTGACGATGCCCCCGCGGGCAATCCCCAATATCCCCACTCCCTGGCAAAGCTGGGGAGCAAGACAAACCATGCAATACCGTGATATTGCACAACGCAGAATAATAAAAAGATACAGATAAAAGGAGAATCCTGTGATGGATAAACACGGCATCCTCGAAATGACCACTATGCGCTATGAGCCGGACAGGCCCAAAGCCGCAAACCCCATTAAGATTCAAGACCTCAGTTTCCGCGACGGTCATCAATCGCTGTTTGCCACCCGTGGGCGCACAGAAGATATGCTGCACGTGGCAGAATTGATGGATCAGGTGGGCTATTACTCCATGGAAGTATGGGGTGGTGCCACATTCGATACCATGCACCGCTATCTGGGAGAAGACCCCTGGCAGCGCATCCGCACATTGAAGAAATATATTACCAAGACCCCGTTTTCCATGCTGTTGCGTGGGCAAAACCTGGTGGGATATCAAAACTATGCAGACGACGTGGTGGAAGCATTCGTGCAGCGTGCCTGTGAAAACGGCATCGATATCTTCCGCGTGTTTGATGCTCTCAATGACTTTAGAAACTTTCAGACCGCCGTCAAGATCATCCATAAAAACAATAAACACTTCCAAGGCACCATCTGCTATAGCCTCACAGAGCAGCGGATGGGCGGCGAGATTTACAACATCGAATACTATGTAAATAAAGCCAAACAACTGGAAGAGATGGGTGCCCACACGGTGTGTATCAAGGACATGGCGGGATTGGTATCCCCTTATGATGCATACAACTTGGTGAAGGCACTGAAAGAAACCCTGAAGGTGCCCGTGCATCTGCATACCCACTTTACCAGCGGTATGGGCGATCTGGCGCTCTTCAAAGCGGTGGAAGCAGGCGTGGATATCATAGATACCTGCCTGGGGCCCTACGCCTATCGCACCTCCCATCCGGCGGTGGAGCCACTGGTGATTTCCCTCTTGGGAACCAATCGCGATACGGGATTTGATATCAAGCTGCTAAATAAGATCGGCAAAGAGATGGGAAAGGACATCCCCAAATACCTGCAATTTGCTGATAATACCAAATTTAGCATCATCGATACCGACGTGATTATCCACCAGACTCCGGGCGGAATGCTCTCCAACCTGGTGAATCAATTGCGCCAGATGGATGCCTTGGATAGATTGGAAGACGTGTTTGCGGAAATCCCCAAGGTGCGCAAAGAATTGGGGCAGATTCCCCTGGTGACCCCCACCAGCCAGATTGTGGGTATCCAATCCGTCAATAATGCCCTCTTTGATACCAAAGATGGCGAGTATGCCCGCATCACAGAGCAGGTGAAAGACCTCTGCTATGGCCTGTATGGCAAAACCACGCTGCCCATAGACAAGGAAGTGCAAAAGAAGGCGCTGAAGGGCTATCCACGTGGCGAAAAGCCCATCACCAGCCGCCCCGGAGACGTGATCGAGCCGGCAATGGACAAGGTGAAGGAAGAGACCAAGGGCTTGGCGAAAGATATTGATGATGAATTGATTGTGGCGATATACAACCTCACCGGCAAGAAATTCCTGAAGATCAAATACGGCCTGGAGCCCATGCCGGAAGATATGAAACCCACCACCATGGAAGAGGTGAAGGCACAGGAAGAGCTGATCCGCAAGGCAAAGGCTGGATTGTTGGTGGAAAAGCCAGACACCCCTGCGCCTCCCAAACCTGAAGGCATGCGCGAGTTTGATATCTATATCGGTGAAGAATACTTTAAGGTGGAAGTGGCAGAGAAAGGCGGAGCACCCAGAGTGGTCTCCCGCGCTCCTGCTCCGGCTACCGTTCCTGCTCCTGTGGCTGCGCCCACACCGGCTGCCAGTCCTGCACCGGCGGCGGCTCCCGCTCCCAAGGCAGCTCCCGTGGCATCTGCTGATGGCACCCCCATCAATTCACCGATGCCGGGGATGTTTGTGGAATATAAAAAGAACGTGGGAGACAAGGTGGAAGTGGGCGAAACCGTGTTGGTATTGGAAGCCATGAAGATGTATAACAACATCCCCTCCCCTGTGCAGGGAACCGTGGCTGCCGCTCCGTTTGGTTCTGGAGACACGGTGAGCAAAGGCGACGTTTTGATAGTGATCAAGGAAGATTAAACGTGTTGATGCACCTAAAAAGCCAAATCATGGATAAAGCCCAGATGGAGCGCAGCATCCATCGTATGGCGCATGAGATCATCGAACAAAACCGGGGCCTTGCCAAGATCTGCCTGGTGGGTATCCGCTCGCGGGGCGTGCCTTTGGCGCAACGGCTTTCGGATTACCTGCGTTTGATAGAAAACCAGGAAGTGCCGGTGGGCATGTTGGATATCACCCTGTATCGGGATGATCTATCCACCATCGCCCATCAACCGGTGATCAAGGGTTCACAGCTGGATTTTGAGATAGAAGGTTCCACGATAGTGTTGGCCGATGACGTGCTATATACAGGACGCACGGTGCGCGCCGCCATCGATGCCCTGCTGGATTTTGGCAGACCGCGGCAGATTCAGCTGGCGGTGTTGATCGACCGTGGACACAGAGAGCTTCCCATCAAAGCCGATTATGTGGGCAAAAACGTGCCTACATCCAAAGAAGAAATCATCAAGGTGGAATTTGAGGAAACCGATGATAGAGACAGCGTCAGCATCTTTTTGGCATAAATTGCATGCCCGTTGGAAAAAGACGGGCTCGCTTTTGTGTGTGGGCTTGGATTCCGATATCAGGCGCCTGCCCGATTGTGTGATGGATGAAGAGCTGCCCATGTGGGAATTCAACCGCTTTGTGATCGAATCCACCCTGCCTTACACCTGCTGTTACAAACCCAACCTGGCGTTTTATCTGGCAGATGGCATCCGGGGCATCCGCTCTTTGATCCGCACCATGAGGTTTATTCCAGATGATGTGCCCGTGATTTTGGATTGCAAGGTGGGCGATATCGGCAGCACCATGGACGCCTATATGCGTGGCTTGTTTGACAAGCTGGAAGCCGATGCCATCACCATCAACCCTCTGATGGGCTCGGATGTGCTGGAACCGCTGCTACAGCGGGAAAAAGCCTTTGTCTTTGCACTCACGCTCACTTCCAACCCTTCGGCAAGTGAGTTTTTCAAAGATAAGGGCATGGACGAGGCGGTGGCAAAGTGGATGGAACAATATCCTGTGGAGAGGGTGGGTGCCGTGATTGGCGCCACCCAGAGCGAGGATCTCAAGAGGATGAGGCAGCTGATGCCAGAACGCTTGTT
>JAAYQD010000333.1 GCA_012519465.1 Candidatus Cloacimonadota bacterium | reverse complement strand
TGGGCACCCTCTACCGCAGGGACTTTGCCGAGGCGGGGATTATTGATTGACAGAATCCCTAGTTTTACCAAATCTGTTTTTTTATAAATATAACTTAGCTGGAAGGAGCGAAGCATGAAAAAGCTGGAACTCAAGTATCCGCACACACCCAAAGAGGATGTGGCCGAGGTGCTGCATGGCGTAAGAATCGAGGACCCCTACCGCTGGTTGGAGGATGACAAGAGCCCCCAAACAGCAGAGTGGCTGAAACAGCAGCATAAGGTAACCGAATCCGTATTGAATTTGTATCCTGGGCGCAAGGCGATGTTTGAACGGCTTCAGGAGCTGAACAACTACCCGCGCCAGTCGGTTCCCATCAAGATTGGGGATTGGTATTACTTTAGCAGAAATGAGGGCTTGCAAAATCAATCGCTCACCTATCGCAAAAAGAAAGACGGTGAGGAAGAGCTCATCTTTGATCCCAACACGCTTTCCCCTGATGGCACCACGCAGGCATACACCAGCGGCCGCAGCAAAGACAAACGCTATGCCACCTACAATATCGCAGAATCCGGCGCCGATAATTCCGAATATTGGGTGATGGATACCGAAACGAAGACCTTTTTGAAGGATAAGATTACCAATGTGAGGAACTTCAGCACTCCCTGGTATAAAGACGGCTTTTTCTATACCAAGAGCGAGGGTGTTCAGGATTATCAAGCGCAAGACAAGAACCACCGCATCTTCTATCACAAGATGGGCGATGACGAAAGCCAGGATACCCTGATTTGGGAAGACCCGGAAAATCCACTCCGTTATCACATTGTAAGCGTATCTGATGATGAGAAATACCTGTTTTTGATGGGATTTCAGGGCACCGGTGGCACCAGCATCCGCTATCGCAAGATGGATGAACCCCACGCCCCGTGGATCTGCCTCTTTGAAGGCTACGATTATGACGCCTACATCTTTGACGCCTATGAAGAGGACTATTTTTATCTGATGACCAATAAGAATGCCAAGAACTTCCGGCTGGTGAAGGTAAATCTCCTTGAGCCTGAAGAAGAGAACTGGGTAGAAATTATCCCCCAGCGTGATTACCTGCTGCGAGCTGCCGACCTCGTGGGTGGCAAGCTGATCATTACCTTCATCAAAGACGTTTATTCCCATATTGAGGTCTTTGATCTCGACGGCAACTTCCTCTATCCCATCCAGATGCCTTATCTGGGCTCCGCCTTCCTTTCTTACCATGAAAAGGAGGACGAAGAGGCATACTTTTATTTCTCCTCCTACGTGCGGCCCAACGAGAGCTATCACTATGAGGTGGCGTCAAATAAGCTCACCTTTTACCATCGGGACCCCGTGAAGGCGGAGTTTGCAGATATCATCGTCAATCAGGTGTTCTACCCCTCCAAGGATGGCACGCTGATCCCCATGAGCCTCATCCACAAAAAAGACCTGCCCCAGGACGGCAACAATCCCACCTATCTATATGGTTATGGGGGATTTAGAATATCTATGCAACCATACTTTAGCAGCACACAAATGGCACTGCTTGAAAAGGGATTCATCGTGGCCATTGCCAACCTGCGCGGAGGCAATGAATACGGCGAAAGCTGGCATGAAGCGGGGATGCTCTTGAACAAGCAAAACGTGTTTGATGATTTTATCGCCGCTGCGGAGTATCTTATTCAAGAGAATTACACAAACCCCGATAAAATCGCCATCAATGGGGGTTCCAATGGAGGACTATTGGTGGGCGCCTGCCTTACCCAGCGTCCCGACCTCTTCCGCGTGGCTGTGCCCAGCATGGGAGTGTTGGATATGCTCAGATTCCACAAATTCACCCTGGGCTGGGGCTGGATGACAGAATATGGAAATCCGGATAAAGAGGAAGACTTTCACAACCTGCTTTCCTATTCACCCCTGCACAACGTGAAAGACGGCGTAAAATACCCCGCCACAATGATAGCCACAGCAGATCATGATGA
>JAAYQD010000332.1 GCA_012519465.1 Candidatus Cloacimonadota bacterium | reverse complement strand
ATTACAGGAGGGTGCAGGATTATGAGTGATTTTTACAGCAATATGTATAATCCGGATGTCCTCACCTGTCTGGCGAATCTCTCCAACGATGAGGTATTCACGCCGCCGGAGGTGGCAAACCGGATGCTGGATATGCTGCCGGAAGAACTGTGGCATGACAGCAGCGCAACATTTCTCGATCCAGCCTGTAAGTCTGGGGTGTTCCTGCGGGAAATTGCCAAAAGACTGATTGAGGGATTGAAAGAGGAAATCCCGGATTTACAGGAACGCATCGACCACATTTTTCACAAGCAGCTGTATGGTATCGCAATCACTGAACTGACCAGCCTTCTCTCCCGGAGAAGTGTGTATTGTTCCAAGTATCCCAACAGCAAGTATTCCATCACGCTTTTTGAGGACACCAGCGGCAATAATCGGTACAAGCGGATACCACATCGCTGGCAGAACGGCAAATGCCTGTTCTGTGGTGCGTCCAAGAGCGAATACGAGCGAGGGGACGAGCTGGAAACCCATGCTTATGAGTGGATACATACGACCAAACCGGAGGAGATATTCAAGATGAAATTTGATGTAATAATCAGTAATCCGCCGTATCAGCTATCTGATGGTGGAAATGGAAAGAGTGCAAAGCCAATATATCAGCTATTTGTGGAACAGGCAAAGAAATTAAGACCACGCTATATGACGATGATTATTCCGTCCAGATGGTTTTCCGGCGGAAAAGGACTTGATGATTTCCGAAAAACTATGCTTTCCGATAGACATATCAGAAAACTGGTTGATTACGAAAACTTCAAAGATGTTTTTCCGGGGGTTGATTTAGCAGGTGGTGCATCTTATTTTTTATGGGATAGAGATAATACGGGGATATGTGAGGTTGTAAATTTTAATCAAAATACCCCCACTTGCGTAAACAGGTATCTTGATGAATATGAGATTTTTATTCGCCAAAATTTGGCGGTAGAAATTGTGCGAAAAGTACAGGAGAATACTACTGAAAAAAGAACATTAAGTGATAGAGTATCTTCCAGAAAACCATTTGGACTTCCCACCAACTATACTCCATGCGCATCGGGTGTGCCATGTTGGTTTATCCAAAAGATAGGATTAAAATTTGCAAATTCAAGAGATGTGGACAATTCTAAAGGGTATCTTCATAAGTGGAAGTTTTTAGTTCCCAAAGCACCCATAGCAGGACAGACTGATTTTTCAAAACCAGTAGGTTTCTACTATGACGGGAATACACGAATCGCAAAACCTGGTGAATGCTGCACAGAATCGTGGATTGTTGCAGGAGCATTTGATACGGAAGAAGAAGTGTTGGCTTATAAATCATACATCTTTACTAAAATCGTTCGTTTCTTATTGCTACAAACAGTGGTGTCCCAAGATGTGACGAAGAAAAACTTCTGTTTTATTCCAGATTTAGGAACTTATCAGGGGCAATATACGGATAAAATGCTTTGCGAAATGAGGGGTATTTCAGAGGAAGAATGGAGTTATATTGACTCTCGCATAGCAACGATAGGTGGTGATGACGATGGCAACTGATTTCTTCCCGCAGCGCCCCAATGCTCACCCGATGATTTACGCCTACGAGGACACCAATCCGCAATATCAAGGGCTTCTGAAGGTGGGATATACCGCCATTGATGTGGACAAGCGTGTTGCCCAGCAGTATCCCACCAAACGACCGGATGGCAGCATCCCCTATCGCATTGTCTACCGGGAAAGTGCCATGTATCCAGATGGTTCCTCGTTCACTGACCATGATGTTCACCGTGTCTTGAAACGCAAGCAGATTACCGGCATGGGCGGCGAATGGTTTCGCTGTACCGTAGACGATGTGCGGGCGGCGGTGCTGGCAGTCAAAAACCATACTGCCAACGTGGAGAACCGGGTCAATAGTTTCTCCATGCGTCCGGAACAGCAGGAAGCTGTGGACAAAACCGCTGCCTATTTTCAAAGTGCCTATGAAGAGGATTCCACACGCTACCCTAAGTTTTTGTGGAACTGCAAAATGCGCTTTGGTAAGACCTTTGCGTCCTATCAGCTGGCAAAACGAATGGGATTCAAGCGGATTCTGATTCTGACCTTCAAGCCAGCTGTGGTCAGCGCATGGCAGGAGGACTTGAACAGCCACATTGATTTTGAGGGCTGGCAGTTTATCAGCCGCAACACAGAACTGACCTATGAAACAGCGGACAAGTCCCGTCCCATCGTCTGCTTTGGCTCTTTTCAGGACTATCTGGGAGTAAATAAGGAAACCGGCGGCATCAAGGCAAAAAACGAGTGGGTACATTCCACCAACTGGGATTTGGTTATCTTTGATGAGTACCACTTCGGAGCATGGAAAGAAAACGCCAAAAAGCTGTTTGAGCAGGAGGACGAGGACAGCTACGACAGCGAGGATATGGATAAGTATGATCGTGGCAACGCCTACGATGAAACTTTCCTGCCCATCACAACCATGTATTATCTGTATCTGTCCGGTACGCCGTTTCGGGCGCTGAATTCCGGTGAATTTATCGAGGATCAGATTTACAACTGGACGTACTCAGATGAACAGCGGGCAAAGGAAAACTGGCAGGGTGACGGAAATCCCTATGCGGCACTGCCCCGCATGGTGATGATGACTTACCGTATCCCGGACAGCATCCGTCAGATCGCCATGCAGGGAGAGTTTAACGAGTTTGACCTGAATGTGTTTTTCTCTGCCAAAGGCAAAGGTACGGACGCTCGCTTTGTCTATGAACACGAGGTGCAGAAGTGGCTGGATCTGATTCGGGGTGCTTATCTGGAAACCAGT
>JAAYQD010000331.1 GCA_012519465.1 Candidatus Cloacimonadota bacterium | reverse complement strand
TACCGTTTCTGCGGCGCTGAGGTTAAAACTCAGCGTGGCATAATCTCCGGGTGCGATGGTGCCAAATGAGGAGGTGCCGCTATTGATGGTAATTCCCTGGGAATTGGAACTGAGGGTGCCACTACCGGCAACCGCATCCACCAGCCCATTATTGAAGAGCCGAATGCTGAGGACTACTGTCTCCCCGGGGTCCAAGATGCCGTTGTTATTCCCCCCGGCATCACTGATTATCTGGTTTTGCAGGGAAAACTCTGCCGAGTGTACAATAAGCGTGAAAGGCAAGGTCCAGGAGGCGCCGACGCTATTTACCTGCAACACAAATTGCACCCTATGCCCTGTGGGACAGTTTGCCGCCACACTCACGCCAAAGTTTTGCAGGGGAGTACCACTGGCCTGGGCATTGATATTGCCATAGGAGCTATGGGCGTTGCTGATGGTGATATAGGGATCGGAAGTGCTGAGGGTGGCAGATACGCCTAAGGCATTTTGTAAGCCATAGTTATTGAGGATGGGTACCACAGATGCCATCTCTCCGGGCTCTAAAATCCCGTTTTGATTGGGATCATCCACCTGCACATCCAACAGCCCCAAATAGGCATGGTCCGGCAAGATGGGACGCGTGGTAATCAGCAGTGCCATCTCGTTGGAAAGTGGCTTGGCAGTGACAGGATAGGTGTTATTGAAAGTGTATTCCAAACCCACGGTGCCGGTATGGTTTTCAATACCCACGGTGGCATAATTGCCATGCGGCCTGCCACCTTCTCCGGCTGTGCCGGTATCGATGTTGTTGATCACCTTGTATTGTAGTTTGATCTGCCCATCATTGGTGTGGGTGGGATGAAAGGCGGGATCATAGAGGATAGCTTGGAAGGTCTCTTCAGAGCTGCGGTCATAGCCGGAACGCAACTTGTACCACTCCACCACAAAGTTGTGATTCACTGTATCGTGATAGGTATATACTCCGCTATCGCCGCCAAATTCCAGATCATCCCAAAAAGCAGCTATCATCTGACTGGGGCCACCAGCATCAGGGATGCGCCAGTTGCGCCAATCTGAATTGGTGGTTTCCCCAAAAGAGATAAAGCCATTTGAGGAGATCGAGGCGCGGCTGTATTCCACCCCATAAAACCTGAAATTGAAGGGCAAATCCACCGTCTGGATGGTTACGGCTCCCGTCTGGTCTCCCTCGTCGCCATGGATTCCCGGATCGGTGATATTTAGTGCCACGCCGCTGCCACCTTCCGCAGGGGCAATGCCCACCCATTGATACACAGGGCACTCTTGGTAGAAGGTATCCTCATCATCAAAGATAAAATATCCATAGGCGTCCTGACCCAGGGGATGTCCCGCTCCGGGCTCGCCCACCATGATTTCAAAGTGCAGGGTTTGGGAAAACCCATCAAAGCTATTTAGCTGCAAACTGAGGGGTACCACCATCCCCACGATGCTGGAACCACGGGCATGAACGCTGAATGTATTGTTGCTATTGGTGCCGTTTTGCCCCACTGGGATGCTGCTATAGGAGCCCAAGGAATCCGGCACCGTAAAGAAGGGGTCATGGCTGCGCAAGGTGGCACTAAGAGTGCTTGTATTTACAGAGCCGATATTTTTGAGGGTGATGGTCATGGGAAACTCTTCACCGGGTTTGATGGCATTCCCAGAAGAGCCAATCAAAGAGTGGGACATAATTTCCAGCTGAGCGCTGCTCACGGTGATGGGCACCCAGATATTAAAGCTATACAGACTGCTGCTCAATTGCAGGGTAAAGCCTGTTTCATAGTTATCAGGGCAATCTCTTGCCACGCTGAACACAATGGCAGTGCCATGCACGCCCGTTTGCCCTGCAGCTATGGTGGGATATGTAACCCTGTCCGAACCCACCAAGGTGAGATAAGGATCGTTTAAGATCACAAGACCGGAAGGCCTGTGGTTGCCACTGCTGGTGTTTTTGAGATGAGCATAAAATTCTATCGTTTCGCCTGCGTTGATGATTCCGTTGTTATTACCGGAGGATGCTCCCGCATTATCGTCATCAATCACGCCTTCGTGAAACACCATACCTCCATCTGCGAGGATGCTCACGGTGCCGGTGTGTGCCTTAAAATCGTCCTTGCTCACGGTCAGGTTCAGGCTGCCCGTAGCACCTGTGGGCAAAGCCAGGCTCACCATGCCTTCTGTGCCGGAAAAACCAATGACCTGATTACCAGCGCTATTGGTGAGCGTCACCGTGGCGCCAGAGATGGGTTGTAGGTCAGCGTCCTTTACCGTTACTGCTATGTGGCTGGTTCCCTCTGGAACGGAGGCGGGTGCCGTCACATCAAAGCTGGAGGGAGTCCCTACATACACGATGCCCGTGGGATCGCCAATCAGGTTGCAATATTTGGCAGGGTCCTGGGCATAGAGGGGATTGCTGACGCCATACACGGCATGCAGATACAGCTTGGCATACAGCATGGCGCTGCCCATATCACGCACACCTAAATTCATAATGCTATGAAATACGCCCATATTCAGGCAGTTGTTTTGCGGGGTGGTGGTGTCTATCCCATACATACCTATGGCGGTATAGGCACCGCGGGGGTTGGCTTGATCCCCATACCTCACCACTTTCTCCGTGGTGGATTCTCCATTATGAAAAGCACCGGTGGAGCAGGTAAGAAATACAGCGTGGAACAATTTATTAGAGTTGTTCATACCGCTCATATTACTGGACCAGCCACTC
>JAAYQD010000330.1 GCA_012519465.1 Candidatus Cloacimonadota bacterium | reverse complement strand
GCAATTTTGATATTCCAAAGCGGGATTTGGACAAGTTCATCATCGGCGTGGTCTCCCAATTGGATTATCCCAAGACACCGGAAGCCATTGGCAGCACAGCGGATGATGATTATCTCTCCGGATTCCTGCAATCCGACCGTCAGCAGATTCGCGATGAAGTGCTCTCCACCACCGTGGCTGATATCCGCGAATATGCCACCATGATCGACGCCCTCATGAAAAACAACCATATCTGTGTGTTTGGCAACGAAGACAAGGTGAAGGAAGCCGCAGAGCTGTTTGACCAGCTCACGCCGGTGTTTTAGAACTATTAAAGACGTGAGACAACGCGACAAAAAACGTGACCGACGCTATACTGGCAGGCTGAGAGCCATCAGCCTGCCAGATATTGACATCTTGGATGACGAGCGGGAAAGCGCTCAAACCAAGAGCATGCGCACCTTTGACAAGCAGGATGAGAGCCTGAAAGAGGGGATGGAGCTGGTGGAAGGCAGGATCAGCGAAATCCACTCCAATTACAACTATGTGGTGGAATCTGGCGGACGCTTTTACCGCGCCACGCTTAGCGGCAGGCTCAAACAATTCCTGTATGGCAGAAGGAGCGTTGCCACCGTGGGAGACCGCGTGCAGCTGGATATCTCCATGGAGCCGGATTATCGCGTGGAAAACATCCTTCCCCGCACCAATGCCCTCACCCGCTATGCAGGCGGATCCTTCCAAAAGGAAATCATCATTGCCGCCAATATCGATCAGGTGATCATCACCAATAGCTGGCGCAAACCCCTCATCAAGCCGGGATTGATAGACCGCTATATCTGCATTGCCACCCTGGAAGGCCTTGCCCCCATTATCGTGATCAACAAAATCGACCTGGTGGAATACCCCGAAGATGCGCAGGAATTGAGCGAATACTATATCAAAATGGGCTATCAAACCATCCTCACCTCCACCCTCACAGGAGAGGGGATGGATAGATTGAAGGAAGTGTTGAAAGACAAGGATAGCGTGTTTTCCGGTCAATCTGGCACCGGCAAAAGCTCCCTGATCAACTATCTGGAGCCACAGCTCAATCTGCCCACCTCAGAGGTGAGTGATTACAACGAGAAAGGACGCCACACCACCACCCGCACCATCCTCATCCCCTGGAGCTTTGGCGGTCATATATTGGATACTCCCGGCATCAAAACTGTAAACCTGCATTCTGATGCCAAGCCAGAAATCCCCAAAGTATTCCCCGGGTTCCACCATTTTGCACCCAATTGCTATTTTAGGGATTGCAGCCACACCCACGAAGATAATTGCGCAGTATTAAAGGCAGTGGAAGAGGACGTAATCCCCATCGAACGCTATGATTCTTATTTACAGCTGATGGATTCTCTCTAATGCAACATTTTATCGTATATATCAACCCCAACACGGAGCTTGCCCCCATCCTGGAAGTGTTGGATACCCTTTCCAACCGCTTTCATATCCGCTTTTTTGCCACGGATAGCCAGCGTGACTTACTGCCTCAATACATACAAACCTGGGATCCAAAAGACAAAAGCGTTGCCGGCATAGATTGTGTGCTGGTATTTGGCGGGGATGGCACCATCCTGAGGGCAAAATCCATTGCCATCAGCACGGGAGCCCCCATCTTGGGCGTCAATCTGGGCTATCTGGGCTTTTTATCTGAAACCACCTTCAAAGAGCTGGAAGCCTCCATCCAGACCTTAGTGCAAAAAAGATACAAGCTGATCTCCAGAATGCTGCTGGATTGCCGCTTGATGCGTGACAATAAGCTCATCTTCAGCGGCTTGGCATTAAATGACGCCGTCATCTATAAGGCAGAAACCCCACGCATGATCACCGTGCGCACCTATTGCAACGGACGCTTTGTATTCAGTGCCCGCTGTGACGGAGTGATAGCCTCCTCCCCCACGGGTTCCACTGCTTACAACCTCTCCGCAGGCGGTCCCCTGCTCACACCCCAAACCAAAGCCATCGTGGTGAGCCACCTCAATCCCCATATCCTGGCGATCAGACCGATGGTATTCCCCGCATCAGACAAGGTTTGCATCAAGGTAAGCTCTCTTTTTGAGCCCGCCTGTTTGCAGATAGATGGTGAAAACGTGTATCATCTCTTGGAAGGAGACCAGGTGATAGTGAGCGAAGCAAAGAGGCAGGTGGATTTTGTAAAGCTCTCCAACCGCACTTTCTTCCGTATTATGCGCAATAAACTGCATCTGGGCAAGTGATGCTAACCAGTTTAAAGATACAAAACTACCTCTTTGTACCCCACGCGGAGCTAAGCTTTGGGGAGGGGATGACTGCCGTAACGGGAGAGACCGGAGCCGGCAAATCCATCTTGGTGGGCGCTATTTCCCTGATCTTTGCTGATACCGGCTTTAGCCCGGAACCCTTCGACTCCGCCCTGCCCGTCTATCTGGAGGCAGTGTTTGAGATCAAGCCTGATACTGCCATCCACCACAAATTAGATGATCTGGGGCAAGGCGAGGAAGCGGAGCTTATCTTGGCACGCCAGATCAGCACCCAGGGGCGCTCCTCCTACTTTCTGAATGGACGCCGCATCACCGCTAATGTGATGAAAGAGCTACAGCCGCTATTGGTGGATTTTCATCATCAAAGGGATCAGCAGCGCCTGCTCTCCCCCACTTTCCAGCTGGAAGTGTTGGATAACTATGCCTGCAGCACGGGTATGCGCAAAGAGTTTTCCAGCCTGCTCTCCCAATTGCGCCTGGCAATCAAACAACGCGAAGAACTATCGGAACAGCGCCTGCGTGAAAGCGAGCTGGCAGAGCTGTATCGCTTTCAACTGGAAGAGCTGGATAGCGCCGCCCTGCAGGCTGATGAGGATACCCTCCTGCAACAGGAGTACGAGCGGCTTTCACACTCTCGTGAGATTGGCGAAACCGCCGCCCAGATTCATCACAGCCTCTACGAAGGTGAGGGCTGTGCCCGCGATCTGATAAGTGGGGCTCAAAACAGCCTGCATCGCTTTGCCAATATCGATGAGAGGGCAAAGCAAACGGCACAGACCTTGGCTGATATACTGCAGCTTTTGGATGATAGCTCCTCAGATCTGGCAGCTTTGGGCGAAGAGAGCTTGGAAGACCCCGCCCGGCTGGAGCATATCCGCCACAGACTGGATCTCATCAATTCCCTTTTACACAAACACAGGGTGCGCAATATTGGAGAATTACAAGAGCTTTTCGATACCCGCATTAAACAAATGGCAGATTTTGAGCTGTTGGACTTGCGTATTTCAGAGCTGGATACATCCATCGAGAGTATGTTCAAAGACCTGCAGACAACAGGTGAAAAGCTATCAGAGACAAGGCATCTGGCTGCCCAAAAGCTCAGCCGGGATCTGCAGACGGCAATCCGCCTCCTTGCCATCCCCAATGCCCTGTTCAAGATAAACATTGACAAAAAAACAAGTTCTGAAATGTATATACAGGATTATCTTGCCCGTTGCCAAGCTGGCGGTGTGGATGAATGTGAGTTTTTATTCAGCGCCAATCTTGGTTCCGAGCTCAAACCATTGTCAGACGTGGCTTCCGGGGGAGAGCTTTCCCGCGTGTTGCTTGCCATCAAAAAGGTATTGGCAAGCCGCTTTGAAGCGCGTTTGATGATCTTGGACGAGATAGATTCCGGGGTGGGCGGCAAAACTGCGGAAGCCGTAGCTGCCACCATCGCCGAATTATCTTGCAGCCACACGGTGTTATGTGTGACCCACCTTGCCAGTATTGCGGCGGTGGCACACTGGCAGCTGGCTTTGTCCAAGACGGATGAGGGCGGCAAGACGATCATCAAGCTTACACCTTTGAGCGTGGAAGAGCGGATACAAGAGCTGGCACGGATGCTTTCCGGCCAAATCTCTGCCACTTCGCTAAAACATGCCCAAGAGTTACTGAATATCTAAATAAAACCCAAAGAGGAAACATGGACAAGAGAACAAGATCGAGAGTGCGTGGAATAGCTATCTTTGTAGTGTTTTTAGCACTGGGGATTACGCTGTTTAACTTTTTTAAGTCAAACAAACCCGCTTCTGGTGCCGATCTCAGGCCCCACCGCAGCAAATTTGACAAACGAAAATCCTTGAATAAAGCCAGCTTTGAATTGAATACCAATAATTTTAAGAACTCCATTGACAAGCTGGATCAATATTCCGGAGAACGTCCGGACAAACGAATCGAAGGAAATTTGGCCATTTATGTGTTCAGCATGCAAAAGCGGGAGCTGGATGCATTCCGTAAAGATATTGCCAATATCGGCACGGTAAAAATGGAATCTCAGACGGTTGATACCTCCTTGGTTAATACCAATGTGGGTAATGAAGAAGCCAAACTGGCATCCTATAAAAAGGATTTGGCAGAGCTGGAAAAGATAAGGATTC
>JAAYQD010000023.1 GCA_012519465.1 Candidatus Cloacimonadota bacterium | reverse complement strand
TGGAAAAGTTCATCGCCAAATGCCGTGAATCAGTATTCACATACGAAAAGCTCTGGCGCGAAATGACCGAATTGATGGCTTATTGGATAGATCTGGATGATCCCTATATCACGCTCACAAACGATTATATCGAAAGCGTTTGGTGGATTTTGAACAACTTTCATGAGCGCGATCTCATCTACAAAGCCCATCGCATCGTGCCCTATTGCCCCAGCTGTGGCACCCCCCTTTCCTCTCACGAAGTAGCCCAAGGTTACAAAGATGTGGAAGACCCCTCCGTGTTTGTGCGGTTCAAAGCCCTTGATAGAGAAAACACCTATTATCTGGCTTGGACCACCACCCCTTGGACGCTGATTTCAAACGTAGCCCTCGCCATCCATCCCGATGAAACCTATGTGAAGGTGCTCTTTGAAGATCAATATCTCATCCTTGCCAAAGCCCGCTTGGATGTATTGGGCGAAGGATACGAGATTATAGAAGAATATCAGGGCAAAGATCTGGAGCGCCGTCCCTATCAGCCGCTCTTTGAATTCGTTCCCGTGGATAAACCCGCCTGGTTCATCGGTTTGGCAGATTATGTGAGCATGGATGATGGTACGGGTATCGTACACACAGCCCCCGCCTTTGGTCAGGACGACTACGCTTTGGGGCGCAAATACGATCTTCCTTTCATCCAGCCTGTGGATGAATCCGGCAGGTTCAACGCCAGCATCACCCCTTGGGCAGGTATGTTTGTGAAAGATGCGGATAAAGATATCATCCGCCACCTCCGTGATAATGGCTCCCTGATGCGCCGGGAACAAATCCGCCACAGCTACCCCCATTGTTGGCGTTGCAGCAGCATGCTGATCTATTACGCCCGTGATAGCTGGTATATCCGCACCACCCAGTTCAAAGACCAATTACAGGCAAATAACAGCCAGATCAAGTGGTATCCGCCTTTTGTGGGCGAAAAACGCTTTGGCGAATGGCTGGAAAACAATGTGGATTGGGCGCTCTCCCGCGATCGCTTTTGGGGCACTCCGCTCAATATCTGGGTTTGTGAGGATTGCGATGCCAAGCGCTCCATTGGCAGCCTTGCCGATCTGGTGGCTCACGGACGCCTCAAAGATGGCTCCCCCGTTCCTGCCGATCTGGAATTGCACAAACCCCATGTGGATGATGTGATCCTCTCTTGTCCCGCTTGCCAGGGCACTATGCACCGCACGCCGGAAGTGATTGACTGCTGGTTTGATAGCGGCTCCATGCCCTTTGCCCAATGGCACTGGCCTTTTGAAAATAGCGAGCGCTTTGAGACGGAACTTTTCCCCGCAGATTTCATCTCTGAAGGCATAGATCAGACCCGTGGCTGGTTTTACTCCATGTTGGCTATTTCCACGATGCTCACCGGTGTTTCCAGCTTCAAAAGATGTCTGGTGAACGATCTCATTTTGGATAAACATGGCCAAAAGATGAGTAAATCCAGAGGCAACACCGTTGATCCCTTGGAATTGATGCACGATTATGGCGCTGATGCCATCCGCTGGTATTTTGTGGAGGTCAGCCCTCCCTGGCTGCCCACGCGTTTTGATGTGGAAGGAGTAAAAGAGGTGCATTCCAAATTTATCGGCACCCTCAAAAACGTCTATTCCTTTTATGCCACCTATGCCAATATCGATGGCTTTGATGCCGCCAAATATCCTTGGGATTGGCAGCGCGAGGCGGAGATCGACCGCTGGATTATCTCCCGTTACCACACCCTGGTCACCAAGGTGCGCTCTTGGATGGAAAGCTACGATTTTACCCGCGTCAGCCGCGAAATCCAAAGCTTTGTGATAGACGAACTCTCCAATTGGTACGTGCGCCGCAGCAGACGCCGTTTTTGGGCTATGACCCTGGATGAAGACAAAGTGGCTGCCTATCGCACCCTCTATCAGGTTTTGGTGGGCATTTCCCAGCTCATCGCCCCCTTCACCCCCTATCTTGCTGAGGAGCTCTATAGAAACCTCACCAATGAGGAAAGCGTACACCTCACGGATTATCCCGCTTCTGATGCCAGCTTTATTGATGCTACCCTGGAGCATGAAATGCAGCTGGTGATTGATATTGTACAGCTTGGACGGGCTGCGCGCAACGCCTGTCAGATCAAGATACGTCAGCCTTTGGGCACCATGCACCTGCCCGCCTTCACCCAGCCCACGGTACAGCGGATGTTTGATTTGATTCAGGAGGAAGTGAATATCCATCACGTAAATTACATTGCCGAGGATGACGACTTTGTTCACTATGAGCTAAAGCCGGATTTCAAGGTAATGGGTCCCAAATATGGCAAATTGATGAAGCCCATCGCCGCCGCCCTTGGCAAGTTGAAAGGTCAGGATGTGCTGGCAAGCTTTGCCCGTGGAGATAGCTTCCCTCTGGAGGTGCAGGGGCAGACCATCCAGTTGGTACAGGAAGATATTGCCGTCCACATCGCCCCGCGCGAGGGATATGTGTTTGAAAGCATCGGCAACCTTTTTGTGGCGCTGGATACCACCCTCACAGACGAACTTCGCTGGGAAGGCTATGCCCGTGAATTGATCAACAAAATCCAATTCAGCCGCAAAGAACAGGGCTTTGCCATTATGGACAGAGTGAATGTGACGGTAAAAGGGAATGAGGATATCCTCACCGCTTTGGATATGTATGGCGATAAGATCTGCCAGGAAACCCTCTGTGATGCCATCAGTATCAAAGATGCAGATTTTGATGCCCAACAAGTGGATATCAACGGCATCGCCGTCCAGCTCACAGTGGAGAAATCCGCCTCCCCATCCTAAGAGAGGAACCAAGATGAAGTACTGCTTAAATTGTGGAACGCAACTGCCGGAAAAAGCCAAGTTTTGTACGGTTTGTGGTGAAGAGCAAGTAGCAATAGCTCCCACCCCGGAAAAGCCGGTAACCCCATCCGAAAAGCAGGCTCCTTCTCAGCCACCTCCCGCCCTCGAAAAAGCCAAGGGTAAATCAGAACAATACCCCACACTCAGCTTACACACTCTGGAGCCGGGTGATGAATTTCATGGATATACCATTATCCGCCTCATGAATAAAGATTCCGAAGGCATGAAATACATCGCTTCCAAAAACGATAAAGAATATATCCTCAAAGTCTTTTACAAATCGCGTTATGTGGATATAGACAAGCTGTTTGATCAGCAAACGCTCCTCAGCCGCATCAATAAACTGGATAGTGAACACATTGCCAAAGTGGAGGAAATCAACCAGTCTCACAACGAGGCATTCCTTGCCACCCGCTTTGTGCAGGGAATATCGCTGGACAAACTGAAAAAACAGAATCCGCAAAGAATAACGGAAGACTTTGTGCGTGATGTGGCTATCCAGCTCATCAAGACCACGATGCTTATCCGCAAACACGGTCTTTCCGTAAATAAACTCCTGCTTTCCAGCATGATGATAGATGATGCCGGAAAACTGGTAATTATCTCCAGCGGCATCACATATGGGGATACAGATGAGCGGGAAGATATCCACACCATCGGTGCTATTTTGGCACAGCTGCTCAGCAAACACACCCTTTACCAATCCCTTTACAGACCGGAACGTCTCCTGGAAGTGAAATTCCAATATTTGCATGATGTTACCAATAGCTTCAACAAGATCCTTGCCATGTGTCTGCACCGCAATATCTTGCACCGTGCCACCAGCTTGCAACAGGTGTTGGATAGCCTGCAAAAAATGCCGGCATATGATGCGAATGACCTCTGGCGGGAACAGGAAAAACACACATTGGGCATGGACGAGCTGGAGCGGGAAATCATCAAACCCAGATTGGGTGTGGAATGGGGTTTTGTGGTTTTGGTGGGGGTGGTGCTGCTGATAATAGCGCTATTCCTCTTTACCAATATTTTCAGCATCATCTTCCGCCGTTCAGATCAGCCTTTTACGATCTCGGGATTTTTGCCAACCGATTCTTTGCGCACGGATGCCGCCCAATCCAGCCACAGAGTGGGAGGCGATATCAGTCCCTCGCAAACGGAATATGGAATGCTAAAATCCACCCAGCGCCAAGCTCCTCAGGGTCCATCTCTGGATAGGCGCAGTGCTGGCTCTGCCACATCTCCAGCCACCACCGCAAAACCAGCCGTCAAGCAGGCACCCATGCCAGATTATATGGTGCATATCCCTGCCGGCTCATTTGGCTTTGGACGCCTCAAGGAAAACCTGAACCACAACGTATCCCAAAACGGCTTTTATATCAGCAAATACGAGCTCACACAGAAGGAATGGGTCAGGTATATGAAACCGGCTGCTGTTAGCCTGGCTGGAGATAATCTGCCCGTGGAAAACATCAGCTGGGAATCCATCATCACCTATTGCAATGGCCGCAGTGAAGCCGAGGGTTTGACCCCTGCTTATAAGATAGAATTTAAAGACCAGGAAAGGATAGTTAGCTGCAGTTTTAATGCCAATGGATGGAGGCTGCCCACCGAAGCTGAATGGGAAATGGCGGCAAAAGCTGGAGCGTTGTTTGAATACAGTGGTTCAGACACTCACAACGATGTCTCTTGGAATAGAGACAACAGCCCTGCCCGCATCCAACCCATAGGTAAAAAGAATGCCAATTCCTTTGGCTTGTTTGATATGACGGGCAACGTCTCGGAATGGTGTTGGGATTGGTATGATGCCAATTATATCCGTGCCCAGCAAAGATTCATCAACCCCAGCGGTCCCGATAGCGGTACACAAAGGGTAATCCGTGGTGGCAATGTGATGAATGGGGAAGGTCGCAATCTTAATATTCTGTACCGGGATAGAGGCAATCCCAATCGTGGCATCCCCTATGTGGGCTTCAGATTGGTGCGTTCCCGTTAGCTCCCCTATATAATTCAATTTAAAAAAGCCTGCCCTTGCACGTTCAATACAAGGGCAGGCTATTTTTATTGTTTCAATTCCCAGCAGGTCACTTAATCATGAACGATTTTGATGGGTCTGGCTATATAGCTTGTATGCAGTAGCTTGTGTGCTCTTTCACTATTTGGTTTGCCCAGATAGTCTTTGTAGAGTTTTTGGATGGATGGGTTGTTGTGGGATTCCCTGCGTTCCATCCCCTCATCCTCTCTATACAGGCCTCTGGCGCGTGCCAAGCGTACCTTGTTTGTGGAGCGGTAGGGCTGGCCTCCGCCTCCCACACAACCGCCGCGGCATGCCATCACTTCCACAAAGTGATAGGGAGGCTCCTTGCCTTGCTCCTGCGCCTTGCGGATTTCTTCCATGATGGTATTCACGTTGCCCAGGCCGGAAGCTACGCCAATGCGGATTTCTTTGCCCAAAATCTCCAGCTTGCCGCGTTTGATCCCACGTCCACCGCGCACAAAGTCTATCTTGGGGTCTGGCAATTCATTGCCTGTGGCAAGGAAATATGCCGTTCTGAGGGCTGCTTCCATCACACCGCCTGTGGCGCCAAAGATGGTGCCTGCTCCGGTGTATTCACCCAAGGGGTTATCCGCTTCTCCATCAGGCAGTTTGGCAAGATCAATGCCTCTGGTTTTCAGCATCCGTGCCAGCTCTCGAGTGGTGATGGTAAGATCCACGTCTTTGCGGCCGCTGGCAAACATATCTTCCATTCTTTCAATCTCATATTTCTTTGCTGTGCAGGGCATTACAGAGACCAGGAAGATCTTGGAGGGGTCTATCTTCATCTTCTCCGCCCAATATGTCTTCACCATCGTGCCCACCATCTGGTGAGGGGATTTGGCAGAGGAAAACAGCGGGATCATATTGGGATTGAATTTCTCCAGATAATCCACCCAGGAGGGACAGCAGGTGGTGATCAGCGGGAATCTCTCCGGATTGTTCAAGAAGATATCCACAAATTCGCTCGCCTCTTCCATGATGGTGAGATCTGCACCAAAGTTTGTGTCAAACACATAATCAAAGCCGATTTCCCGCAGGGCGGTATACATTTTGCCCACCACATTGGTGCCCGGCTTATAGCCAAATTCTTCGCCCAATGCCACTCTCACGGCAGGGGCTTCTTGGGCAACCAACACCATATCGGGATCATCCAAAGCTGCCCATAGGGGATCGGAATCGTCCACCTCATAAATGGCGGCAACAGGGCAATAAGAAGAGCACTGGCCACACTTTACACACTCGCTCTCTTCCAGAGGACGATCGAAGGTGGGACCCACGTAGGTATTGAATCCACGCTCCGAGCTCTGCAAGGCATGCACGTCCTGAATCTCATTGCACACGTAAGTACAGCGTCCACAATTGATGCAATAGGAGGGATCCAGGGTGATGGAGGGGGAGCTTTCATCGCGACCTTTATATTTGCGACGCACTTTCTTTAGGTTCATGTGGCGGATTGCCAATTCCTGAGACAAATCCTGCAATTCACAGCGTCCATTCTTTACGCATTCAGGGCAGTTGTTGGGGTGATTGGATAATATTATCTCCAGTGCCTCACGCCTCAGATCCAACAGCTTTTTGCCGGTGGTCTTGATCTGCATTCCATCTTCACAGGGGGTGGAACAGGCGCGCAAAGCTTTGCCATTGATCTCTACCATACACACACCACAATTGCCAAATGAAGGCAAATCCTCGTGGTAACAAAGGTGGGGGACAGGGTAGCCAGCCTTGGTGCAGGCATGCAGCACCTTGGTATTGTTTGCCACGGAAGTGGCTTTGCCATTTACATATACGGTTATCATTATCAATCCTCACTCATGCATTTTTTATACTCAGATCTCTTATTTGGATTTTGCAAATCTTGTCAAATGAAAAATGAATCCTCACATCCCCCCATTTTTTAAACCCGGTATTATCAGCTGGTATTT
Organism: Candidatus Cloacimonadota bacterium; assembly: GCA_012519465.1. Taxonomy (GTDB): domain Bacteria; phylum Cloacimonadota; class Cloacimonadia; order Cloacimonadales; family Cloacimonadaceae; genus UBA3900. Next base: position 80 of record JAAYQD010000023.1, on the reverse strand, counting down.
TTCGGTCCATGTGTTGCCATATTGGATGATATTATATCTCGTCACTCTCTCAAAGCATTTCTTTAGGACTTCTGAGATTT
>JAAYQD010000329.1 GCA_012519465.1 Candidatus Cloacimonadota bacterium | reverse complement strand
CGGTGGGTGCTGTATTGCCCGATAATGATACTGCCGCCAAGTCATTGTTTATAACCGGGTTTGGATAAAGATTCAGAATCGCCCCCTGATACTGAGTGAAGGAGTGTGAACCTGGATTGAGGTTGCTGAGATAAAAATAACCATCATAGTATCCGCTCCAGCCCCAATTGAAATGAAAATAATTGGTTCCTTGATATCCGTCCAAAACGAAGGCGTGCCCTCCATCATTTTGTCCCCTGTAATATATGGGACGCCCTTGGTCCAAATCACTTCTCAACATGGATGCCCAGATTGTGGAGCTATAATCACTTGCCCAATGAAGTTGAGCCGCATTGTTGTAACGAAAATAATTGACCATGGCATCCCTGGCATCGTCGCTATATGCACCGCTGCCATCATAACTATACATCATATCCACACCCACTCCACAGTGGTAGAGCAAGGTGGATATATGTATGTTTTCCTGGGAAATGGAATTGGGCATCAAGCTCCAATTGTAAGTAGTGGCACCGAAATTTACGGATTGAGTGCCATAACCATCTGCATAATATGAATGAGATCCATTGCCGGTTACGGGATAATTCCATTTTTTCATGATTTGCGCCATGGCGGTTGCCACACAGCCTGCATACACATGACCTCCGGGACCGCTTGCATCTGGCGGACACAGGGAATTATAGGGCCAACCCTGATCCCAGGTGGTGGCACACAAGGGCGCCACATCTCTGGTGATCACAAAGTCAGAGAAGTCTTTCCGCAGCAATTTGTTCCAGCCCGGGTCCACTGACCAATGAGAGTTGGCACGTATTTCTTGCATACTGCGGCTATACTGCCCAAGATACCATTCCACATGTGCTGGTATCTCTTTTGTGGGGAAAAGCCCATTCGTGGAGTATCCCAAGACGGGAGCAGAAAGATCATCTGCCGCCACCAACACAAAACCTCCGGGGGAAAAACTGACAATGTAAATATCCGGGCTACTGGCATCTTGACCCATGTAGGGATGAACCGAGAAGGCTGTCATTGTCCTATTGGTCATGTTTCCCATCAAGCCTTCAGCTATCCGGATAGCCGTACTTTCCTCTACCTTTTCTGCTGAGATCATCCAACACAAAGTAACGAGCAGTACAATTAAGAGTTGCTTTTTCATGAAAACCTCACTTTTGCAATAAAAGCTTCATGCTTCTGTTGTGGTTATTAGCACTAAATTTCAGCAGGTAGATGCCTGAGGATACCTCTCTGCCCATATCATCTGTACCGTTCCATACGACAGTGTGAGAGCCTTTATCGATGCGTGCATCAACCAGGCTGCAAACCCTCTGTCCTTTAATATTATATATCGTAAGCGAGACCAGCGTGTTATCTGCCGCCACATCATATTTGATGGTGGTGCTGGGGTTGAAGGGATTGGGATAGGAGCCCTTGAGCGCGGTTTCAAAGACGAGGATATCATCCGCCGCCACAATCTGGGGTTCCAAGATGATGAAGCCGGACTGGGTGCCATAGCTTTGCCCGGGCTCCAGTTCCAAAGAGGTGACCAGGGGCAGCTCCTGTCCATCCGGTTTGAGGATGCTAAAGCGGGCTTGTTCCCCAGCCTCTTCACAATAGATTTGAATGAGGGCGGCAGGGAAGGATTCCGGAGCAATGAGGGCTTCCGCACCCCGCAGCTCATTATCCACCCTCGCCAGCAGGATATCTCTCACCTCGGCAATATCACAACGAGCCAAAACAACTGCGCTGCCAGGCTTGAGTGCCACTTCCGGCAGCTCTTTCCTCCGCATTATACCCGCAAGACCATTCTCTTGGCTACCTCGATTGGGATAGATCAGGCTGTGATTGCCGCTTATTTTGATCCAGTAACCTTTGCCAGGAGCCATGAAATCAAGCGTGTTATAAGGATTATTGGGAATATATACCCCATCCGAACCCTTAACCTGTTGCAGCCAAGCAGAGATGGAGGATATGGCTGTGCTTGTACTCATCTGAGTTTGAGGAAAATAAGCCGCCATGTTCCATCCATCGTTGAGGGAGATGGGGGTGTTAGGCGGGATTTGAACACCCTGCACCTGCCAATTGGCAGAAGAGAGCATATAAATATGATATGCCTTGCCATCGCCAAGGGATGTAAGGGTTGAATAAGGATTG
>JAAYQD010000328.1 GCA_012519465.1 Candidatus Cloacimonadota bacterium | reverse complement strand
TCGTAGCATTGTCATATTCCTCTATATAATACTTCTGCTTTATTATATTATGCACTATATATTCCAGTTTGGCAAACATATTCTATGCCTTCAGCCGTTTGCGCAAAAGGCGCAGATCGGGATATTGAGATAAAAACAGACCCAAAATGGTGAGAGCAAGGCCAATGCTGGAAAGAGGGCAAAGACGATCTCCCAACATAAAATATGCCAAAACAACGGTGAAAACAGGGATGAGATTGGTGAAGATATTGGCACGTACCACGCCCAAATCTCTGATTACTCCGGTATATAAAAGAAAAGCGCCCACCGAGGCAAAGACACTCATGCCGGCTACGGCCCCCAGAGAAATGATGCTGTGCTGAACCTGTGTAAAGTGCTTCCCTTCGAAGATGGCAAAGAGAGGCAGGAAATAGAGCATCCCAAAAAAGCTCTGCCAGGCAACCACGGTGAGAGCGGAATAGCTGTGCGTAAGACGCTTGACAAAGATGGCATAAAACATCCCTCCCACCACTGCCAAACTCAATAATGCCAATCCCTTGAAGGTGGCGCTAAAATCCCCTGCCGCCATGCTCATTGCCGCCACTCCTGCAAAAGAAACCAACAAGCCTACCAGCAGCCAACGCGTGATCCTTTCTTTTAAGAACAACCATGTAACCAGGGCGGTCATCAAGGGAATCACGGAAATCACCAGCGAACCAAGAGTGGAGGAAACATACTGCAGGCCATTGGTTTCACCCATGAAGTACAGGAATGGCTCACAGAAGGCTACCAGCATAAACCTGCCCCAGTCCTTTGGTTCTATCTTTTGCCAATGTCCACTGATCAGCATCACAGCAAAGAGAATCACACAAGCCAATACCAGCCTCATAAATACTATTTCCAAGGGGCGATAAACCTCGAAGGCAAATTTGACCCACACAAAGGTAAGTGCCCACAAGAGCATCGCCATGGTTGCCTTCATGTAAACAAGTCCGTTTTTCATCTATCAGGTATTCTCCATATTATATACCACTAATGAGCCATATCCCTGCATCTGAATAAGCTGGGCTATAAATATCCCACATAACAGGGGAAGTCTTGTACCTGCATTTTGTAGATAGCCTCCGGACCCAGCTCCTCCCAGGCAAAGAGTTCAAAGTATGTAACACAGCGGGCAAGCAGTGCCGAGATTCCACCCACTGCCACCAGGTAGACGGCATTGTGTTTGCGAATTGCCCTTTGCACATCCTCGCTGCGGTCACCTTTGCCAATCATTACCCGCAGACCATGTTCCAAGAGCATAGGGGTGAAGGGATCCATCCGCGAGCTGGTGGTGGGTCCGATGGCTCCGCAGATCTTATTGGGTGGTACGGGTGAAGGTCCGCAATAGAAAAGAGTGCTTGAAGAAAGGTCGAAGGGTAGCTGATTTCCTGATTCTATTAGCTGGATCAAGCGCTGATGTGCCTTGTCTCTTGCCGTGTATAAGACGCCGGATAGTAATAGCTTGTCACCTGGTTGCAGGGATTGAATCTGGGAGGGACTGAGGGGAAGATCAAGCTTTAGGGTGCGCACATTATCTCCAATGTTTCACGTGAAACCTATAAAACGAAGCGGGTATGCCGGTGAGCATGACAATCAAGATTGATGGCAAGAGGTAGCGAGGCAATGTGGCAGCTTTTCGTTCTGATGTGAACAGCCAACGCCGTCGGCCCCTCCCCCATCCCCATCACACCTCTCCCCCGAGTATTAATCAAAGTCAATATATCATTCTCCAAAGCCGCATAGTCTTTATCTGGATGCTTTCTGCCAAGCGGGTCAAAGAGCGCACGCTTTGCCAATAACGCAGATTCTTCGAAGTTGCCGCCTATCCCTACACCTACTATCACGGGTGGACAGGGTCTGCCTCCTGTTTTTGCCACCTCTTCCACTATATATTCCTTAACCTTATCAATAGTGGCAGTGGCGGGCATCATCTTTTGCACACTCATATTCTCTGCCCCTCCGCCTTTAAGCCCCACTATCACCTCCACACTGTCTCCGGGTACCAGCTTCCAATGAATAATCGGCACCACTCTATTTTGTAATACCCTTCTTGAGATGAGCGGTTCTTCAACTATGGAGCGACGCAGATAGTATCTCTCCCAGGCTTCTTCCAATGTGGCGCAAATAAGCTCGGTTACATTGCCCTCATCAAAGCTGGCATCCTCTCCCATCTCGATAAATAGCACCGCGCTGCCTGTATCCTGACAGCAGGGAGTGCCATCTTCAATAGCATAACGGGCATTATCCACAATACTTTGCAACATATCCCTGGCAAGGGGATTGGATTCCCTATGGGCAGCTTCTGCTATCAATCTAATCACTTCAGCATCGGGCTGACAGTATATTTTGCCCACCGCCTCCAGCAGCTTCTCCCTCAATAGGGAAACAGGGACGATCCGCCTCTTTCTCATAAAAGCCCCAAATCTCGCCTTGGAGCGTTTTTAATGGCGCGCGGCACATGGTACATCAATCTCATCCTTTTCTCCTCTTTAAGAGGTATTTTAGGAGGAGGTCATTGAGGGGTACGGCGGTGTTGACGGGGTTATATTCGATCTGATACTGGTTAAAGCCAGCCCTCAATTCCTCAAAATGCTCTTGATAGTATTCCTGATAGCGCTTCTTGATTTGCCAGGCGGTGGCTATCAGCTTCTCCCCTGTCTCGCTATCCACAAATTCCGTCTCCCCACGAAAGTCGAAATCCTCTTCCATGGGATCAGTGATATGAAACACCAGGAGTTCATGATGGCGGGAGCGGAATTGTTTTAGCCCTTGGATAATGCGCTCCGGCTCATCCAGAAGGTCGGAGATAAGCACGATGAGGCTGCGCTTGCGGATGGATTCTGCCATCTCGGTAAGCGGCAAGCCCAGATCGGTCTCCCCTCCCGCTTTCAGCTCTGCCAATACGCGGAATATCTGTGGCAAATAGCCCCGGTATGCCTTGGGCGCCAGCTTGTTTGTGATCTTATGATTGAAGCTAAACAGCCCCACGGCATCCTTTTGGGAAATCATCAGCCAGCTCAGTGCCGCTGCCAACTGGGTGGCATATTCAATCTTGCTGATGCCCTTGTCCTTATAAAACATGGAATGACTGTGATCGATGAGGATATAGGAGCGGAGGTTGGTTTCCTCTTCATAGCGTTTCACATAATAACGCTCCGTGCGCGCCACTATCTTCCAATCCACATCCTTGAGCGGCTCCCCTTCGTTATACTCCCTGTGGTCGCTAAATTCCACGCTAAACCCATGATAGGGAGAGCGGTGCAGCCCCACCAAAAAGCCTTCCACAATGCCTTTGGCAAATAGCTGCAGTCCCTTTAGTTTGGCTGCTGTTTCATCGGAAAGCAGTTTCACGGGCTATCGCTACTTTTTCTTGGGTTTATACAGTAAGGCGAGGGGAATCAAGGCTGCATACACGGCTGCCAGGATCAGGGGTGATATACTTATTTCATTGTAGGACATGATGATATAACCCACTATGAGCAGGATGGCGGCAAGCACCAACAGCAGATAATTGATCTTTGTAAGGCCAAGGCGGTTCTTATCGTCTGACATCACACCACTCCTTTATCTTGGTGATAGGTGTTTAGGATCAGCTCACGTGTCTGATCCGAAAGTTGAGAGCGCTTGAGCTCTGGATTATATGGTATGGGCGGCAGGAATGTCACCTCCACCTCCACACGACGTTTCAGCAGCTTCATAAAATGGGGCACAAATTCCATCTCCCCATACCAACACACTATATCGCGGTTGCTATCGTCCATGGGACGCCCATCGATGGTAAGATAGCGGATGCACACGGGCTGGATGGTGGTTTGGGCTGCCACTGCCACCTGGAAAAGTGAGGAGCGAAAATCCCTCACCGTCTTGCCATCGGTGCTGGTCCCTTCCGGGAAGAGCACCACTTTGAAGCCTTCATTGATAGTATCGGCAAAGCGCTGTATCTCCTGATGCAGGGCAACCGGCTTTTTCCTATCCGTATACAGGCATCCCCCCACGCGGGTGATCCTGCCCAAGATGGGATTGTTCCCCATCTCCACGCTGGTGATAAACACCAAGGGTTGCAGCGAGGAGAGCACCAAGATATCGGTATAGGACACATGATTTGCCACCACCAGACAGGGCTTATCCTTTAGTGCCTCAATGTTTTCCCAGCCCTTGGTGGAAACCTCAAAGCCCAGCGTCTTCATATACACCCGGCACATGGTGCTGGTATAACGGATGGCACGCTGTCTGCGGCGCACCGGATTGCGGGTGCACGCGCTCAACACCCATGCCCACACATAATAAGCGATCAATACAGATACATTGATGATCAGATGGGGAATGGTGCTTATCCTCATGAGGATGCTTTACTCGCTTTTATATTTGCGGTGATAAACCTCGCCTATATCCTGCACGCTGAGCAGGGTGAGAAAATCAATACACCTGAAATTGCGGTCCAATGCCGGATTGCCACACACTTTGGCGCCTGCCTTCAGATAGGAATTCAGTAGCGGCGGAATCTTATCTTTATGCACCTGCACTTCCATGGCGGGAAATCGGTTTTTATATTTGCGGATATAACGGTCAAAGCCCGGTACCTTAAATTTGCCACGCGGTCTCACGCGATATTCCTTGGTGAGGTATCCGCCCTCTCTCAGAAAGTGGTATATCCCCTTGATATCGTTGTTATCCGTGGTATTGATGCTGGAACAGCCAAAGAGGTATTCCGTCTGGCTGGCTGTCATATAGGCATGAATCCCTGCCCACAACAGCGCTATCGTCACCCCATTGCGATGATCAGGATGCACGCAGGCGCGCCCCAGTTCCAGCTTGTTCCCCGGCAGCTTTTTGGTGATTTGTTTGATATTAAATTCGGTGGCGGTATACCAGCGTTTGGTGTGCAGGGAGGATTGCAGCCTGTAGGTGCCTATCACCATGTTGTTGCGCTTGTCGATTATCAAGAGATGGTCACAGGTCTTATCAAATCTATCCACATCGAATCCACTCTTCTTTTTACGCTGCAAAAGCTCTTCCAAAAACACTTCATGTCTCAGCCTCAGGGCTGCCCGCAGCTCCTCTGTGCTATCGGCAGTTTTCACGATGAAATTCCGCTTTTCCAGATATACGGGGATGTGTGCACGAAAGTTTTTCATGCGGTTGGGACGGCGCTTGAAGCCAAGCCTCAGCGGCGCTTGCACTTTAAGGGGCTGGGTCATTTATGGATACCTCGGTATTTTTTATACATGAAATGGCAAGATAATAGAGCCTTGTTTGCTTGTCAAGAACATTTTACGCAGCGCTATCCCACCTTGATAACAGAGCCTTATAAGAACTGTATGCACACACAAAAAGCACGGGGATAACAAGCTGAAAAGCTGTCATCCCTGTGCTATTATCTTTAATATGGATGTTTTAGATTAAGGGTTCACCGCCCGCACCTGGTAGAAGGCACGCGGCAGATTGGCGTTATCTGTGTAATGCAGCTGACTGGTGCTGCCTATTTGGACATAGCTGCCCATGGGCTCATCGGCTCTGAAGACCAGATAACGGCTGGCGTTGGGAACCTCTGCCCAGCTCAAACGACGGTTTGCGCCCACCATCTGAATCGATACCACCGGGCTCTCCAATTCATCCAAGGGATCCTGCAGGGCAAAGCGGATGGTATAGCGTCTTGCCGCTGCCATGCCACCTGTAAACACATCAGTTTGATCTATGTCATTGTTCCAGGCAAAGCGATAACCGGCTGTCATGGCATCATAGCGCATGGTGCCCGTGTCACTACGTTCACTCACCAAACCAAAGGAGGTATCCACCAAAATGTTATCCACCCCGTTCCAGAGGAAGGGAGTATGAAATTCCACCATGGTCCATTCCCCGGCGGTAGGCATATAGCTGGGATTGGTGTAGGTGGTCACCAGTCCAGTTGCATCTTGCCAGACATTGCCATTAACGGCGCTGGTGTGCTTCATCCTCACGATAAAATCCGGCATAGGCAGGGCAGGTGCAGTCACCAGATCAAAGCCCAAACCGGTAATCAGGGCAGGACCCGTCACCCCCGCGGCGTTCATCTCGGCTGCGGTATAGATCAATTGACCGTGCGTGCTGTTATTACAGATATTAAGCGGTGCATTTTGGCGTCCCTCGGTGACTTGTGTACCCGTACCAATGATGACGTAATACTGGGAAGACGGAGTAGCCTCAACGCTGTTGGAGGGACCGGATTCTCCCGCTGGATTGGTATAAACGGTGGTCACATAATAGGTGTAGGTGATACCATTCACCACAGCGTCGTCTGTATAGTTGGTGCCTGTGACAGTATCCAAAACGATGCCATCACGGTACACCCTGTAGCTGCTAATCACCCTTTGCGCTCTGCCGGCACTCTCCAATCCCCCGGCTGCCTCGCGTCCTTCGGCTTCCATCCAGCTGAGAGCCACAGTATTATTGCCAGATACTGCCTGCAGGTTGGTGGGTGCCAGGGCGTTGGGGGTGGCGTCCACGGTTTCCGTTGCCACAGATTCCGCCGTGCCATACACCGCCTTCAGGTAATAGGAATAGGTATTGCCATTATTCACCGCCGTATCCGTATAGGTGAGGGCGGTGACGGTGGTCAAGAGCAGATTGTTTCTGTAGATTTTATATCCCGTTGGACTGCCCGAGGCGGGAGCCTGCCAGGAGAGCCTCACCGATCTATGGCTGGCGCTGGCGCTAAAGTTACGCGGAGGCAGGTTATCAGCATCCGCACTCACAAAGTTGATCTTGAGATTGGGTCTATTATTCTCCACGCTCCCACCAGTGAACATATCGGAATAATCAGTGTTATCATCACGTCGATATCTATATCCACTATTGACAGAGGTATATTGCACTGTACCAGTACTCGACCAAGCAGATGTCAAACTAAACGCCGTATCCACCACGATGTTATCTGTTCCATTCCAGAGGAAGGGCGTTTGCAATTGATACATCTCCCACCCGGTTGCCGTTGGCAGGTAAGAGGGCGTAATCCACACTTGGGTCAAGCCGGTGGAAATCCAGTTAGCGGCATTGGTGGCGCTGGTATGCCCCATGCGAATCTTGAAGTTGGGCATCTCATAGTCTGGCGTCCCTGTAATATTAAAGCCAATATGGGTGATGGTACAGCTGCCAATTATGCCCGCTACATTCAGTTCCGCCCGGGTATATACGCTTTGCCCGTGCAGGCTCTTGTAATATACGTTTATTGGAGAAGCCGTCGTTCCGCCTGTGCTGCCGATTCCCGCTCCGATCACCACGGAGGTGATGGGATTGGGGGTGGTGGTCACCGTGTTGGAGGGTGCGGATTCACCGGCAGGGTTTGTGTAAATGGTAGTCACGTAATAACTGTAGGTATTGCCATTGGCCACGTTTTCATCCAGATAGCTATTGGTAGTGGAGGTGGTGAGGGCAACGCCATTGCGATAGATTTTATAGCTGGTGATGGCACGGCTTTTGGCGCCCGTCCGCTCTTCACCTCCGCGTCCCTCTGCCAGGTCCCACTCCAATTGTACCAGGTTATTTCCAGGAGAAGCAGTCAGGTTTGTGGGTGGCATGATATTGGGTGTGACGGTGATGGATTCGGTGGGGCTGGAATCGCTATCGTCAAACACGGATTTCAAATAGTAGGTATAGCTGCTTCCATTGCTCACAGCAAGGTCTGTATAAGACAAACCCGCCACCGTGGTCAAAAGTGCATTATTGCGGAATATCTTGTAGCCGCTGGGATTGCCCACTGCAGGCTCCTGCCACTGTAGGATCACGGATTGATGGCTGGGGAAAGCCGCAAAATAGCGGGGTGGCAGCTGGGCATCGTGTTGCGGGAATAGCTTGAGCTGGAGATTGGGCAGGTTGCTATTGGCAGTCAAAGAAACAGGCTGAGAACTGTCGCTGTATCCATGCCTGGCTCGGGTTGTTTCGGTGGTGGTGTATTTCCAATATGGATAATTGGAAACATAAGACTGATGCCCCTTGATCACCAAGATGGCAAGGTTTTCCAATCCATCATAAAAGAACATCTCATCCAGCGTAACTTCCATCCAGCCGCTGGTGGCAGTATTGGGGAAATCCCCGCTATAGACCAGGCTATATCCTTCGAGGTCATAACTGCCATAGTCGAGGCTGGTCTCGGGTGTGTTTTTCATATATATCTGCACGTTTTGGATGGGGTCTGTATTGCTGCCAGATGCCTTTTCATAAGCCAGTGTCTTGATCAGGCAGGGCATATTGATTTCTGATGCCAGATAGATACCTTCGCTGCTGCTATAGTTCCAATATCTATGCAGAGGGTAGTTTTGCTGATCGTTGCCACTGCCGATATAAAGCACAATGGGCGCACCCACTTCCAATACGTTGTGTTGCGTATAGGTCAAAACTCCGGAACTGATATGGAAATTGAGGTTGATCAAGGTGCTGGCTGCTACCGTTTCTGCGGCGCTGAGGTTA
>JAAYQD010000327.1 GCA_012519465.1 Candidatus Cloacimonadota bacterium | reverse complement strand
CTCTCCGGGTTTAAGGGTGGCTTGCAGATTTTGGTGTTTAAACTGATATCCGGCATAAACCGTGCTATCCTCCTCGTCCGCAGAAAACGCCTTTACCCCTTTATAATAGAAGGGAGAGCGCTCCACAATGGAATACACGTCAAACTTTTCGCTCAGCCGGGCTGCCAATTCCATATCCCGCGGAATCTTGCGGTATAGGGGGCTTTTGGCATCCTGCTGTTTTTCCTTGCGCAATTTGCCGGGGGAACTGATATCAATAAAATCACTGCCATCAGAATCATAAAAAAACATCCGGTCTGCAGCCACACCGGTATTTACGTTTACTTGAACCGACTGCAGGAAAAACAAGGTGTCCGGATGAACGCCCCTGTAAATGCGGTATTCGATGATTCGCTTGCTGCGGTGCAGTGGCTTCCAACTGATAATCAGGCCGCTGCCGTCATCAGCAGGAAGATCATCCACTTGCAAATCTTCCACCACATTCTTTTTCAAAGCAGGTTCCTTCTGCGCTATGACAAGCCCTGCGGCTGCCACGAACACAAACAATATCAACATTCTCAATATTCGGTTTGATAACCTCATACACTATCTCCTGAATGGGATTGTAGTTAAAATAAAGCTTTGTGTCATAAGCTATAAATCCCCGCTTATTGTCAATCACTTTTTTAATCAGAGGCGTTATGCTGCTTTTTATTTAACCACTAATTACACTGATTATCAGGATTTTACTCATTCAAAATAGACACGGAATAAACGAGGCCCTGAAACCTGAGTATTAGTGTAAATACTTGGTAACACAGACTTTAGCCGGGTGATTTCACCGACTTCAGTCGGTTTTTATTAAACAATCCAGCAAGCGATAGCGAGCTACCATCGAGCGCAGCAAGCCACCCTGACCCCCTGGAACCTGATTCCTAAATACTGTAAGCCCTTCTATAACAATCGGTTAAAACCGGTGGAACCACCGGCTGAAGCCTGTGTTACCGCTCGCTCAGCGAGCTCCTTAAAGAGTCTCGGCAGAGACGCTATTTTAGGTCAACTCACGCGATAAGAATATGTTACGAGTCTCACCAGAGACGGCATTTATGACCTCATTATCTAACCACAAAAAACACGAAAATACACGAAAGAGTTTTGAACCACGATTTCACTAATTCAAAATAGACACGGAATAAACGAAGCTTAGAAACCCAAACAAAGCTGTAACTACTTGTACCCCCTGGCTTTAGCCGGGTGTTTTCACCGACTTCAGTCGGTTTTTAGTAAACAATCCATCGAGCGCAGCCACCCTGACCCCTGGAACCTGGTTCTAAAATACCGTAAGCCCTTATTTAACAACCGGTTAAAACCGGTGAAACGCCCGGCTGAAGCCAGGGGGTACCCCGCCCCTTCCCCATTAACCACCCTTGTCTCTCCTTTGCCTCGACAAGGGTGAGACAAGGGTGGTACAAGGGTGGCTAATAGGCAAGAAGCGGCAAGCCTATGTACCTCATAAACATAGGGACAAATCCAGGGAAAGGGACTACATAAACGAAGGGAAAATCAAAATTTATGTTTTAGTGCTTGACAGAAAAACGAATTATATAAAGCTTGCAGAAACCAAAAAAGGAGTTTATCATGAATCAAAGTCGTATTTCAATCCAAGAATATTATGATTTGGATTTGGAGCAGAGATGTATGCGGCGATATCTTACACAGATGTCCACCGAAGACTTGAAAAAGGTGCTTGACAATGGTTCCATGACAGACAAAGAAAGAACGGCAGTTTTGGAGGAAGTAAATTGGAGGAGACGGTTTTACCCGGAATCATCAACCTCTGAAAAAACTCCCAGCAAACCTTATCCTGCTCTTTCTGTAATCAGCGGTTTATTGAAGGCCATTGCCTGGCTGATATATTTAGCTGGCATTATTGCTTTTATAGGCTTTAGCGTCGCTGCTGCTGAAACTTATTCTTATGGGGGAAATATTAAGGTAATGACGGGTTTCATTGCGCTTATTGCATCTATCATAGTGGGGACTGGCTGGCTGGCAACGGCAGAATTGATCAAGCTGTTGATTGATATTTCAATTTCCAATCACAGTATCTTGGAGGAGCTACAGAAGAAATAGCCTCCACGGCTGGCAAGAGCTTGCCTTGGCCAAGCTTTATTCCAGCGCTGGAAGACGGTTTATCCTATCGGTTGCAATATCTTATATGCCTCCCAGATGGGTGTTTCCAGGTTCACCAGGCTAAAGCCCGCTTTTTGGTAGATGCGGATGGATTCCGGGCTGGAGGAATAGAGATAGAGGTGATTGGTGGATAGCTGTCTGTGATACTGGATGAGGTGATGCAACATGGCGCCGGCAAAGCCTCTGCCACGGAAGTCTGTACGGGTATAGACGTCATCCACCCTGCTGTATCCGGCAAAGATGCCCACGGATGCCAGGCTCACCATTTCACCTTCCCAAAACCCACATAAGAGGTGATAGGAGGGGTGCTGCAGATGCCGCTCCGCCACGCGCAGGGTATAATCCCCGCCAAATTCCATGGCGATAGCCTCCATCACGTCGATGGTGAGATTGCGCACCCGCTCGATGCGCAGGCCGTCGATGGGCATCAGGCTGCTTTCCTGGTCGTGATGATAAAACCTATCCGGCAGGAGGTCGATCGTGAAATTGTTATTTTCCAGGGATGGCTTTAGCTTTTCCAGCTCCATGGGCAGGAAGGCGCCGTAGATGCGGGGGTTGATGCCTTTGCTTTTGTAGAATGATTCGATATCCCTCACGGAGGATTCCACACCTATCAGATCCAGGATGAGAGCGTGGTTGCTGTCATAAGAGCGTTTGTTGCCCTCATTGAAAAAGATCAAACCATAGTTGCGCTGAACCATGTTTGTAAAGCGTTGGGGAAAGCGAAGTTCTGTTTCAAGCATACGCTTGACACTAAATGGAAACTGCATGTCTTCTCCCTTGAACCGTATTTTTCACTGTTCACCAGATAATATAGCCCATTTTGGGGGAGATACAAGCCGGATAGCGAATGGATCTCTATCAAAAGCAGGCTAAAAGATAGTCATCTTGCAGGATGGCAGCCTTTCCCCCAATAGAATGCCCAGAGTGTAAGGGAGTCCTTAAAGTCTGATCATCTTCCTCAGCGAGGTAAGATCATAATAATCAGCCCGGTTATCGATGATGGAGACCTTCTTGCGCTCCTGTATATACCAATCGTTGAGGTGCTTTGTTCTCACATCATTTCTGGCAGTATCCATGATCTTGCTTCTGTCTCTTTCCCACACCGTCAGATCGGGGCGGTTGCGCTTGGCAACATATGCCAAAAACCAGCGGTTGTTGTGTTTGACCAACTGGGTAAAATCGCCTTCTTCCGTGGCAAAGAGCGCAGCATCCAATTCCTCCACATCGCCGATGAGGTTGAATCTATCACCCTGTTTATGCCCTGTGATTTCGATGATGGTGAGGCTATCCCTATCCGCCTGTGCCAGATATTCTTCGGGGCTAAAGCTACTGAGGTAACCCTCTGCAATCTGGTTCATGGTATACATTCTTTTGGTGGTGGTAGCCTGGTTTGTAAAATTGGCTTTTTCTTTTTCAAAATCGGGATACCAGACGGGGAATTCCTGTGCAATTTCCAACACATAGGTGTCTCCGGATGAGGCATAATACAGATCGGCAAGGCTATCGAGCGGGTTTTCAAAGGCAAAACTGACGAGCGAGGCATCGCGCCCCACATCCGGGATAAAGACGTCCTTATCAAAGAATGCCGGGGTTTCACGCACCTCTTTGCCTGCCTCCCAGGCTGCAGCAATTAGCCCAATCTGGGTGGCGCGGGTGTGCAGGCTGTGGCTATTGATCTTCATCGCCTGCAGGGTTTGTTCGCTGGCGGTATTGGGCAAAAGGATGTGGCTGGCTTCCACCTCTGGATTGTCTTCCTCGCCGCGGCGTCCCGTCACCTGGATGATATGCCAGCCAAAGCGGGAAAGCACGGGTTTGGAGATTTCGCCCACAGGGGTGGCGAAGGCTGCCTCTTCAAAGGGGGCTACCATCCTGCACTTGCCAAACCAGCCCAATTCTCCACCATTGGCTGCTGAACCGGTATCCAGGGAGTGATTCTCTGCCATTTCGGCAAAATCTGCCCCCGCCAAGAGCTGTTCCCAGATTTGCAGGGCAAATTCATGAGCAGCCAGGGAATCTGCCGCGGAGGGTGCACTGCTGAAAGTCACATAACGATAGCTGCGCCCGTTTTCCTTGCGGTATTCTTCCCGGTGTTCATTGTAATAAAGCTGGGCTTCGTAATCGCTGGCGTTCACATCCAAGAGGCGGGTGTAATCAAAGTAAATGATGCGTGCATCTACGCTGTCGTTATCTTTCATCCATTGAGCTTTCACGCTGTCTGCCGTTACGTTTACCTCGGATTTGATGGTGTCCAAAAGGAATTGGTATTGATAAAAGGAGCGCACGGCATCTATCACCTGCCTTTTAAAATCGGGTACCTCATTCAAGGCTTTCAGATAGAGCTGGTTGTCAAACTTTCCCTTGGTCTGCAATTCTTTGATGGATTTCACCTCGGCAGGAGGGTTTTTCTTTGCCTCTGCCAATACCATGGCATCGGTGAGCTTTATCTTTCCGGCTTTGATAGCCTTGTCATACACATAGCGGCCTATCAGCTCTTCCCAGCATTTATCGTTCAGCTTGGCTATTTCTTCCTCGCTCAGCTTCTTATTCTGGGGGTTGTGGTGGTTCAGGTAGTTCTTGAGGATGGTGTCATACTGGGCAAAGGTGTATGTTTTGTCGTCGATTTTGCCCACGATGGCTTTGGGATCCGGCTG
>JAAYQD010000326.1 GCA_012519465.1 Candidatus Cloacimonadota bacterium | reverse complement strand
CCTGCCGCTGCCAAATTCCTCATGCCACACCATTTGGCCGATGCGATAGGCTTTGTCTTTATCCGTAAATTTGCTCTTATACTTGGGGCGCCCCCTGGGGATGGAGATGTTTTTGGGGCTGGGGCGCACGGCATAGGAAACCGTATCTGTACCCTCATCAAAGAGGGAGGGATCCAGGCTTTGCAAAAACATACTGGCTTTGCTGTGGTTAAATGTGCCATACAGCCTTCTTTGCCGGGCGAAACTGAGCGAGAGCCCATTTTTTGCTCGCGTAACCCCCACATAAAACAGGCGGCGTTCCTCTTCGATATCCTCTTTGTTTTGCATGCTCATCCGATGGGGCAACAGCTCATCTTCCAGTCCCACGATAAATACATGCCCAAATTCCAATCCCTTGGCGTTGTGCAAAGTCATCAGCCGCAGGGCATCTTCCCCATCGCGCACGCGGTCCAGATCTGTCTGCAGGGCAATAAATGGCAAAAAGTCTTCCAATAGTGGCACACGCTGGTTTTCCTCTTTGAAGCGTTCCGTGTATTCCGTGGCGGAATTCACAAATTCCATCAGGTTCTCCGCACGGGCTATTTCCTTGGGATCGTTGCCTTTGCGATAGTGTATCAAAAGCTGGAGATCATCCATCACCTGTTGCACCATCTCCGCGGCAGGCAGCGTCTTTGCCGCCTCCCTCCAGCCGGAGATCAATTCATAAAAGGCATTTAGTTTCTTGATGGTGCCGGCGTTTAAATCCGGAATGGCAGAGGCATTGCCCAAGGCACTGGAAACACTGATGCGCAGGCCACTGGCATAGCTCACCACCTTGCCCACGGTGACGGAGCCAATTCCCCGGGGAGGCTCATTGATCACCCTTAAGAGACTTTCCGAATCCGCCGGATTCACAATCATATTGAGGTATGCCAAAAAGTCGCGGATTTCTTTGCGTTGATAAAAGTGCAGGCTGCCCACAATGATATGAGGGATACTGTGCTGCAAAAAGGCGTTTTCAAACACGCGGGATTGGGCGTTGGTACGGTAGAGCACGGCTATTTCGCTGAGAGCCAAGCCTTGCTTTTGCAACAGCATCACCTGCTGGCTCACCTTTTCCGCCTCATCGTTTTCATCCTCATAGATATAAAGTGTGGGCTTGATGCCATCCCCGCGCATGCTCCACAGGTCTTTGGCATGACGCCGTTTGTTGCTGCGGATAATGGCATTTGCCAGATGCAGAATACCCATGGTGCTGCGATAGTTTTGCTCCAGCCTGATCGATTGCACACCGGGATAATCCTTTTCAAACTCCAGGATATTGCGGATGGTGGCGCCACGGAAGCTGTAAATTGCCTGGTCATCATCGCCCACCACACAGATTTGGCTGTGGTCCTGGGCTATTTGGCGGATGATCTCAAACTGTGTGTGGTTTGTATCCTGATATTCATCTATCATCACATGGCGAAATTTATCCGCATAATACATTCTCACGGATTCGTTATCCTGCAGCATCTTTGCCGTATAAAGCAGGATATCATCAAAATCCATCGCCTGATTGATGAGCAGGGCTTGCTGATAATGGTGATAAATATCCAACACCATCTTAAAAAATGGATCTCCTCCCCCATCGGTGGAGCCTTGGGGAGCGATATCTTCCGGCAATTGCAGACGGTGTTTGAAGCGTCCAATGCGACCCAGTACCCGGTTGATATTATATTTCTGGGGATCATAGCCATGCTCTTTATAAATTTTTTTCAACACAGCTTTCTGATCGTCATCATCATAGATGCTAAAGTTTGAGCTGAAGGGCAAAAGACGGTGTTCCCGGCGCAGGATATTGAGGCAAACGGAGTGGAAGGTGCCCACGGTGAGGTTATTTGCAGAAAAGCCCAATATATCTTGCAGCCTGTCTTTCAATTCCTGGGCTGCTTTGTTGGTAAAGGTAACCACCAGGATATTCCAGGGTGCCACATTGAGGTTTTTGATCAGATGAGCACAGCGGAAGATGATGGAGCGTGTTTTGCCACTGCCCGCTCCAGCCAATACCAAAAGGGGAGCGCCCACGTGGGTTGCCACCTTCATCTGGTCTTCATTCAGCAATCCTTCAAAGTTTAGTTTCATCGGGTTTTTACTGGATTCATCCTATAAAACAACGGTTTCTGCACACCTGTTGCCCATTGCCAGCCCTTTAACCACCCTTGTACCACCCATGCCGAGACAAGGGTGAGACAAGGGTGAGACAAAGGAGGCTAAT
>JAAYQD010000022.1 GCA_012519465.1 Candidatus Cloacimonadota bacterium | reverse complement strand
CCGGATATCGGTCACTTTTATATTGGTAAATTGTTCACGGTAACCTTTTTTCACGCGATAGCCTTTGCGGCGTTTCTTGTGAAATATCACTTTCTTCTTACCTTTACCGTGCTCTATCACTTCTGCCACTACGGCAGCGCCTTCGATCACGGGCTGGCCCACCTTGATCTCGGCATCGTCTCTAAGCATCAGGACACGCTCAAATTCGATGCTGCCGCCAGGCTCCGTGTCCAGCAAGGGGACGCGCAGGATGGCGTCTTTTTCTGCCCTGTACTGAAATCCTTTAATTTCTACGATGGCGTACATCTATAACTCCTTAATATTTTGCATGAGAGAACCACAAATCCCGAAGCTGAGATTACGTCAAGGAGAAATATCTGCTCAGGCTTATTTTGCCCGTTATTCTTTACCCTTCCACCATCCGGAAGATACCGCCGAATGCTCCTGATAAGATAGATTATGGCGTTATGCACGAGGAATCTATCCCCTCATGCATAACGCCTTTAATTATTTAATCTTTATCCAATAGATGTGAGGGGATCACGAGTTCCGCTTCGGTGGCTCTCACCACGTCTTCCACGGTAAAGCCTTCGGTCACTTCTCTTAAGAGCAGGCCTTGGGGAGTCACCTCCATCACAGCCATATCGGTCACAATCAGGCTTAACAATCCCTTGGCGGTGAGGGGCAGCGTGCATTGTTTCAGCACCTTGGAATTGCCCTTCTTATCCAAGTGTTCCATTGCCACGATCACCTTTTTGGCACCTGTCACCAGGTCCATGGCGCCGCCCATTCCGGGCACCAGCTTGCCGGGGATGATCCAATTGGCAAGGTTGCCGTGTTGATCCACCTGCAAGGCGCCCAAAACGGTCACGTCCACGTGTCCGCCGCGGATGATGGCAAAGCTGAGGGCTGAATCAAAGAAGGATGCGCCTTTGAGGGCGGTGATATAGCCGCCGCCGGCATTGATCATGTCTTCATCTTCCATGCCTTCCGCGGGTTTGGGACCCGTGCCCATGATGCCGTTTTCGCTCTGGAAGGTCACGTGTACGCCCTCAGGGATGTGATTCACTGCTTCCGTGGGCAATCCTATCCCCAAGTTCACATAATCGCCGTCTTTCAATTCTTTGGCGATTCTGGCTCCAATCATTGCGCGTTTATCCATTTTTTACCTCCTCTCTCACTACGATGTAATTCACAAATACACCGGGTGTCACCACGTGTTCGGGGTCAATCTCGCCACATTCCACGATTTCATCCACCTCGGCGATGGTGATGCGACCTGCCATTGCCATGATGGGGTTGCTGTTGCGGGCTGTTTTGCGGAAGATGAGGTTGCCACACCGGTCTGCTTTCCAGGCGCGCACCAGGGCAAAATCGCTGGGGATGGCGGGCTCTAAGATAAAATCCTTGCCTTCGATGGAGATGATCTGTTTGTCTTCCTCCACCACGGTTCCTATCCCTGTGGGCGTCAGGATACCGCCCAGGCCTGCGCCATAGGCGCGCACCCTTTCCATCAGGGTTCCCTGTGGCACCAGTTCGATTGCCACTTCGCCGCTATTCATCTGCGCCTGGATCTCTCTATTTGTGCCCAGATGCGATACCTGCGCACTTTTCACCTGATGGTTCACCACCAGTTTGCCAATGCCCCGATCTTCCCAATCGGAGGCGATCACGATGATGTGTAAATCCTTGGTACCAGTGGCTACGATGGCATCGATCAGCCCTTCCGGGGCGCCCACTGCCAAGAATCCACCAATCGCCAATCTGCTGTGAGGAGCGATCATGGCAGCCGCTTCAGCCGCCGTGATTTGCTTGAACATAAGGTTCTCCTTTTATCTGTTTTATTTTGTATCTTCTATAATGTACGGCTCCACCAGATGCAGGTCTCTGCCGCTGATGGAAAGCCACAGCTTCACGCCGTTTTCGTTGTATTCTTCCTTGTGCACCATGGAGATTTCATGCAATTTGGATACCAAACTTCCCTGATCAAAGGGCAGTTGCAACACCAGCTTGCGGGCGTCCAAGAGCTTGGTTTCCACGGAGTTCAATAGCTCATCAATCCCCTGTTTGTGCGTGGCACTGATGATTGCCGCCTCTGGATAACGGGCTTGGATGAGCTGGATCATGGCACCATTCAGGCGGTCGCTTTTGTTCAGCACCACCAGCTGAGGGATGTCTCCCGCGCCGATATCCGTCAAAACGCCATTCACTTGCTCGATATAATACTCATACCGCTCATCTGAGGCATCCACTATATGCAAGAGCAAATCCGCATCCATCACCTCCATCAGGGTGGCTCTAAACGAGGCTACCAGATGGTGGGGCAGCCGCGATATAAAGCCCACCGTATCAGAGATCACCAGTGGTGCGCCGGTGCTCAGCTTCAGCTGTCTGCTGGTGGAATTCAAGGTGGCAAAAAGCCTGTCTTCCACCAATACTCCCGCTCCCGTGAGAGCGTTGAAGAGGGTGGATTTGCCGGCATTGGTATAGCCCACCAGGCACAGCTTGAGCGCGTTGGAGCGCTGCTTGCGGTGGGTCTCCTTCTGCTTGGCAACCGTTTCGATGGCGCTGGTTACCTTGCGTATTTGCTGGCGGATCAGCCTCTTATCTATCTCAATCTGCTTCTCCCCCATCCCCCGGCTGGCTGCACCTCCGGCGGAGCGGGCAGAGCCGCGTTCCTTGTCAAAGTGGGTCCACAGCCGGCGCAGGCGGGGCAGCTGATACTGCAATTCAGCTAATTTCACCTGCAATCGCGCTTCCCGCGTCTTGGCGTGCTCGTGGAATATCTGCAAAATCACCTCGGTACGGTCTATCACCTGTATGCCAAAGTGGTTTTCTATATTCCTGCCTTGGATGGGCGTCAGTTCCTCATTCACGATCAGGAGTTCAGCACCTGCCTGCTGCATCTTTTGGGCTATATCCGTCAGCCAACCCTTGCCAAAGAACGATGCACGCTCCGGATGGTTGCGCCGCTGGCTGTAAGAGCCCAACACCATGATGCCGGCGGTATCTGCCAGGCGCTGTAATTCTTCCAGGCTGGCTTCGGCTTCCTCCGCGCTCTCTTCCTGGCGGATGATAGTTGCCAAAAACGCCGTTCTCTCGTCACCGTCCAGCTCTTCCCATTCTTCGGCGTCAAATTCTGCCCAGTCTATATCATATTCATTCGTCAAGGCTCTATCCTTGTGCCCCGGGCGCCCTCGCGCCCTGGCGAGCTATCGTATATCTCTGTATTATAATAGATGGTGGCGATATAATCCCGCGGAAATTCACCATGGAAAAAGCTGTGCATCAGGTTTACATAACGGCACACCTTGGCTTCATATTCGGAAAGGTCTGGATCATCAGGATGCACGAGGCGCGCCACCTGCTTGATCTTGAAGGTGGGGATATCCAAAAACACTGTCACACACAGCGGGTTCGTCATCTGATTGATAAAGGTCTGCGTATTATAATCCGGTTGGGAATACAATTCCAAAGATACCAGCGCATACGGGGAAAACAGTTCTTGAGCCTTCTGATACAGCGTATCCAAAATCTCTATCTTGGTGGCAAATTCCGCATCCTTATTGGCTGTCAACAGCGCCAATAGCTCATCAATACTTTCCGAGGTGGGGCACAAACCCATGCCCTTGATGGCATTATTCAGCCGGTAGCGGCTATCGGCACGTGCCTCCCCATAGGTGGCAACGATGCCATTGTGAGGACCAGACAGCGCTGGTTTGCGGGTAGCTTCGGGTCCCTTGGCAAGCATCTCCCTGAATATATCCAGATACTCCATGCGCCGCCCTGTATTCCATTCCCAAAAAGAATCGGGGAAAGGCACCAGGTCAAATTCCTGCCACTGCCCATCAGTAAGGGCTTTGATGGATCTGGCATCCGGCTCTGCCCGCTGCACCGTGGTTTGCACACAAATATCATCCTTCCAAAAAATACCGGGATCATAATCCGCCGCATCCAGCGACGTGCAGCAGCCCAACAGGGCTAATATAATTAGCGTAATCAATCCATTTATCATGATATCTCCTTGAGTATAACTTAAAAATATAAGACGCCGTGTACGTCAAGGGAATTTTTGAGACCTCACATCCCCCCATTTTTTAAACCCGGTATTATCAGCTGGTATTTTTCGGTCCATGTGTTGCCATATTGGATGATATTATATCTCGTCACTCTCTCAAAGCATTTCTTTAGGACTTCTGAGATTT
>JAAYQD010000325.1 GCA_012519465.1 Candidatus Cloacimonadota bacterium | reverse complement strand
TTATCGATGTCTTCCATCACATCATCCCCCACGTTCTTTCCATTCCTCTGATTCCGATTGGTTTACTCTTCTCTTTGAGCCAAAGAAGCGATGTGGGCATTATCAACGCTGCCATCACGGCAGGCGCGGTATTTATCTTTCTCTATCTCTTGGCACTATCCTATATGCTGATTCGCAAGCAAGAGGGATTGGGAGGCGGTGATATCTGGCTGCTCACGGGTTTGGCAACCTTTTTTGGAGCCTTAAACATACCCTTTGTGCTCCTTGTGGCAGCATTGCTGGGGATAATTTGGTTTGTTCTCTTTGTGCGGAACATGGAAATGGAGTTTGCCTTTGGCAATTTCATCGCTTTGGCAGCTGTATTCTGGGCGTTGGTTGGAGATCTCTTGATGAGCAAAATCTGGTTTGGACAGTGGTAGTTTTATGTCCGAATCAGAATCTTATATCTGTATTCAATAACAGACTATTAACAATGCAAGCTTAAAGGATAGCTTGAACGGTAGAAATCTTAGCCTTTGATGATCCTCGTTCCAGTTTTGCCGGCAAAGGCATCCACAACCTTTTCCACTGAGGTGATCAACACCTCTTCCCCACCTTTTTCCAGATAAGCGATGGCAGCTTTTATCTTTGGTCCCATGCTCCCCTCTGGGAATTGTCCCATTTCATAATAGCGACTTGCTTCCTGGATGGTAATCTCGTCCAATTCCCGTTGTGACGGCTTGCCATAATTTATACAGACCTTCTCCACTGCGGTGAGAATCACAAAGAGCCGGGCACCAATATCCAGCGCCAACAGCATGGAGGCATAATCCTTGTCTATCACGGCGTCAACGCCCACCAGCGTGTTTTTATCCTGATAACATACGGGGATGCCGCCACCTCCGGCAGCTATCACTATCTTGCCTTCATTCACCAGGTTCTTGATTGAATCTGCGGGGATAATGCGCAGAGGATAGGGTGAAGGCACCACCCTGCGCCAGCCTTTGCCTGCATCTTCTTTCAAAACCCAGCCATAAGCCCGCATCAAGTTTTGCGCCTCCGGTTTGCTATAATAGCTGCTACCGACAAACTTTGTGGGGTTTTGCATACTGGGATCGTCTTTATCCACCAAAACCTGGGTAACGATGGTGAGCACGTCCCTCTTGATGCCCATCGAGAGTAGCATATTCTGTAAACCCTGCTCAATCATATAGCCCATCGTTCCTTCAGTGGCGGCATTGAGCACATTCAGGGGCAAAGCCGGGAAACCGGCTTCAATACCAGCTTCTTGTTGACGCAGGAGGTTGCCCACCTGGGGTCCATTACCATGGGTGATGGCAAGTTTGTAGCCCAGGGAAACCAGCTCTGCCACTCCTGCCAAAGAATTTTGGGTGTTCTCAAACTGCTCTGTGATAGTGCCCTTTTGCCCCGCTTTGATGATGGCATTGCCTCCCAAAGCCAAAACCGCTGTCTTTGTCATCCAAAACCCCTTTTATGGGTAAAACAAGGGGCAGAACCGCTGTTGGCTCTGCCCCATTATTGGTTTCTATGATTTAGAAATCTTTCAAGACGTCGGCAATGGTGGGTCTGCCAATTTCTTGAAGTTCGTATTCCACCTGACAGGCAGGATGTTTGATATTCACGATACGGCGTAGGTCGATGGGAGTTCCGATGACCACGGAATCACATTCGGTTGCATTGATGGTGGCTTCCAGGTCTTTGATCTGCTGATCGCTGTATCCCATTGCGGGGATGAGATCGCCGATGGTGTCGTATTTTTCCAAGGTTTCGGTGATTTCACCTACTGCCCAGGGTCTGGGATCCACAAATTCGATTGCTCCATACTTTTCGGCGGCAATGGTGCCAGCACCAAAGCCCATATCGCCATGGGTAAGGGTGGGGCCGTCTTCTACGATAAGCACTCTCTTGCCTTCGATGAGCTCGGGCTTGTCCACAAAGAGCGGGGAAGCGGCGTCGATCACCTTGGCTTTGGGGTTCACGCTGCGGATATTGGCACGCACTTCGTTGATATCATCCAGGTCTGCGCTATCAATTTTGTTGATCACGACCACGTCTGCCAGATGCAAGTTGGTCTCGCCAGGGTAGTAGGATACTTCGTCGCCAGGACGGTGGGGGTCTACCACCACAATATTCAGCTGCTTGTCTGCTGTGTAGAAGGGGATGTCGTTATTTCCGCCGTCCCAGATGATCACGTCAGCTTCTTTCTCGGCTTCACGCACGATGGCTTCATAATCCACACCTGCAAAAACCACGTTGCCAGCCTGGATATGAGGCTCGTATTCTTCCATTTCTTCGATGGTGCAATTGTGTGTTTTGAGGTCTTCTATTTTGGCAAAACGCTGTACTTTCTGAGCCACAAGATCGCCATAAGGCATGGGGTGACGAATCACCACAGGTTTCAATCCCTTGGCCTTCAGCTCGTTCACCACGGTACGGGTGGTTTGGGATTTGCCACAGCCTGTGCGTACGGCACAAACCGTCACCAGGGGCTTGGTGGTTTTGATCATGGTGTTTTTGGCACCCATCATCATAAAATCTGCACCCATGGCGTTGATGAGAGCGGCTTTGTTGCCCACTTCTTCATGACGGAGGTCACTGTAAGCCAAGATCACGAGATCAGCATTATGTTCTTTGATCAATTTGTGAAGGTCAGCTTCAGGATGGATGTCAATTCCGTTGGGATAGAGTTTTCCAGCCAGTTCGGCAGGATATTTCTTGTCGTCAATTCCGGGGATCTGGGTGGCTGTGAAGGCTACCACTTTATAATTCTCATTGTCTCTAAAATAGACGTTGAAATTATGGAAGTCGCGCCCTGCGGCACCCAAGATAATCACTCTGCGTTGCATTAGATTACTCCTTTATTTAATTATAGTTACAACTGTGGCGCATTTTTTACGTGGGCAATTTGGAGTCAAGCAGAAAATTTGGAATAGCAAAAATATGTGTGTTTTGCCATGGTAAAATCACCTTTTAAAACCACTTGCTTGATATAGGTGGGAGCTTTACTTTGCCAATGCGTTGATTCCAGTTATATTCTTTTGATATCCTTCCTTGGCTCAGCCT
Source organism: Candidatus Cloacimonadota bacterium (assembly GCA_012519465.1). Classification (GTDB taxonomy): domain Bacteria; phylum Cloacimonadota; class Cloacimonadia; order Cloacimonadales; family Cloacimonadaceae; genus UBA3900. The sequence goes on along the minus strand of JAAYQD010000325.1, from coordinate 214 downwards.
TTGGCATCAAAAGCCAAAAAGCTGATTGCTGTAAGATACAAGATTAGATATAGTTTATTGCCATGGGTTGTTTTCTCTTGACAATTTCACAGGGGAGCCAAAACGTGGTTATCATTAGTGCCGAAGTGGTGAAATTGGTAGACGCAGCGGACTCAAAATCCGCCGAGCTTCGGCTCATGCCGGTTCGATTCCGGCCTTCGGCACCAATAATACA
>JAAYQD010000324.1 GCA_012519465.1 Candidatus Cloacimonadota bacterium | reverse complement strand
TACTTTAATGTATCTGTAACTCAGCAATACGTTGTTTATGATTCTAAGGATTTGAGGCAGATTCCTAACTCATTGTCTCAGGAATATGGCGGTGTAATAGAAGCCGACGGGTTTATTTGGATACCTTGGTATTTTCAAAGTATACCATTAGTTAGCGTAAGTTGGGAAGGTCCATATATAGAAGGAGAAAGCCAAGTTTATTATGCTACTGCTTATTATTCCGGCCCATTAGAATATCATGCAATCGTTGGTTATACTGGCACTGCCACTTATTCAGGCACTGTATCTAGAAGTGAGTTTTCGCACTACAGTGGGATTGCAACTTATTATGGCTATCTTTCTACTACCACAACTGATGGGTATTACGGAGAAGGTAATTACCAAGGTACGGTGTATAAATCTGTGCCGGATAGGTTCGAGCCAGAATGGAGAATGGATGCTAAGAAATATATCTTGTATGTTGCAGATGATCATGGCATGAATGACTTAGATAAATTGAAGGACTATCAAGAAAAGTCCGGGGCCAAAGTAATCTATATTGGCCCATCAGACTATAGTGGTGCAGTGAAAAACATTAGATATTCAAGCTTAGCTGACAACATTGAGGAAGCCTTAGAGTTTATCGCTGTTGAGGAAGCATTAGAAACTAGAGATGCAGTCTTAATAAACGAAGAACCATTTACCTTAGAAGTAGAAGATGACGATCCAGAAAACGATACTATTGTAGAAAGAGCTTTCAAGTATGAGCATGATCCTAATGTTTACTTTAATCCAGAAGGTCAATCTAGTTTACCTAGCACTTGGTCAACATACCGGGCGGCTATGCTAGATAAACCAGGTAAATATGTTATTAGTTATCGGGTAAAAGACCAGGTGTCAGAAGAACCAAACTTTGAGGAATACAACAAGTATTCTAACATAGCTCAGGTAGTGTTGTTTGGTCATAGAAGACCGGTAGTAACAGATTTCAATGTGAATTTTGAGTATAATCCTGCTACCAGAAAATATGAAAATCCAGACTTCTTGGTATCTGCTTATGACCCTGATTACTATGACATAAACAATTTCAGAGGCAGAGCTGATAAAGGGATTAAAGAGTATGCATATGAGTGGAAAAAGAAAAATGAGTCTGAGTTTAAGTACGGCATTCCCAATTCCTTGGATGCCGGAACGTATGTTTTCAAAGTCATGGCAAGGGATATTGATGATGCTTGGTCGCTGCCCTTTGAGAAAGAAGTAGTCTTGTCTGAAATGGAATTCATTTTGAAAGGTCTATTTGAGCCTGAGGATGCTAAGTTTAATCCGGCTGTAGGTATCCCGGCCAGTGAGCAATTAAGGGTACGGTATATCGAAACAATCCATGCTTATCCGGTAAACAGTGTAGAATTTTCCTTGTATCAAGGTGGAAGTTCAAGGACACCGGTGAGAAAGATTACTAATCCGGCGGATGTTATTGCAGTAGATAAAGCCCTAATTCAATGGGAACCCATTCGCTTTTACCAAATACCAGAAACATTACCTGATGGAAGCTATGTTGCTACCCTTACAGCGAAAACAAATAATGCGAGTACCTCACTCCGTTGGAATATGCAGGTAGTAACTCCGGTTGACCTTCAGATTAATGTGCCGGCTGAGCTATACACCGATGAAAGCAACAGGATTACAGCAACAACTTCAAAGTATGTTAACAAGGTTACCATGCTGTTTGACTCTAATACCTACAATATGAGCTTAGTTGATACTGAAGGAGACACAAAAACGTGGCAGTATGATCTATTTCTTCCAGAAGGTTATACTTTAGGTGAATATATTGTATCTATCACTGCTACTACATCAAATGGCAACAGTGAAACTAAAACAGCACAAGTATTAGTCGAAGACCCTCTTGCGGTAATTGGGGATAGTGACAAAGATACTTATATGGCCGGGCAAGCGATGCTGCTTACTGCTTACAGTGAAGGCAGAGCTTATAGCGTGGAAGCTAAGGTATGGTTTAAAAACAAGCATACTAATACCGATGTTACAGAGCTTATACCAGAGCGTTTTTTAGGAGATCCGCCGGAAAAGGAAATGGAGTGGAGGACTAGGCGGTTTAAGGATGACCCGGGGGGAAGAGACTTGGTAGTTATCATCCCACCGGAGATGCCGGATGGAACGTATCAGGTAGAGTTTACTGCTTACAAAATGACATCGGATGGGCGTATTAAGACTGCTCATGATACCATTACTGTTAAAGTCAAGGGCGTGGTATATGATAAATCGTACTCCGAGATTATAGGCGAAGGATTTTAAAAAAGTCATTCATACGCAAGAAAAGGGACTGTTCTAAATTAAAGAGCAGTCTCTTTTTTTGCCCACTATTTTTTTTAAGAAAGGAGACTGATAGCCTGAATAGTTATGATGTGCCGGTTCTATTGCTATTAGGTTTTTTAAGTATCATTGATTTGCGAAAAAGGGAGGTTCCTCATTTAGGAGTGTTTGCCCTTCTTATCTATTCATTTTTTGTGGTATTAAAAGCCAACAAATTATGGCCCAATACTCAAATTGCCCTCATTGTTTTTGGGTTGTTATTTGTTGTCTATATGTGCACCAAAGGAGTAGGAGGAGGGGATATTAAGTTATTGACAGCTTTGGCTTTTTATATGGGCGAAGACATTATGTTCTTAGCACTGCCGTT